>DASXKV010000020.1 GCA_036496605.1 Gemmatimonadaceae bacterium
CTACGCGAGCGCTGGGAGCTACGGCGCGCCGAGTTGCAGCGGCTCGGCGCGTTGGTGAACGGTGCGGCTATCGCCGGCGAGATCCTGAACGATCTCGATCAGCTCGAGCGCGCTGAAGCTGAGGCCGTGCTATCGCTCGAGGAGGCGTCTCGCGCGAGTGGCTACAGTGCCGACCATCTGCGGCACCTGGTCGCCGACGGATCGATTCCGAACGCGGGCCGGAAAGGAGCTCCGCGGATTCGGCGCGCGGATCTCCCGCGCCGGCCAGCGCACTCGACGTCGGCGCGTTATGACCCCGATGCTGATGCGCGCTCGCTAGTTGAGCGACGGTGATGAGGTTTCGCGGCCGTGCAATGTTTCCAGAAGCGGCGGACTCAGCATATCTTTCGGTCTCACACATTCAGGAGCTTTCGAACGTTGCCACGATCTCATTCCTTCCTCGCCGCGACAGATCCATCGGTCGGTTTCTTTAGCTCAGGCTGCACGCGGGAAATCCCTGTGGATCGATGGCCCTCACCCATGTACAGCGCTCTCTGCACTGCTGTGTGGGCCTACGGCGGTGTTGCAGGCGAAGCAGCGTCCTCAGTGAGCGCCGAGCTTCTTGCCCGCATTGTCACGGAGCGACACGACCCGCGCCACGGGCTTTTCAAGTACAACTTCTACGAGTTGTGGCGCAGCGGCAGCGACATCTGCCTGTCTGGACCATCGAGGGATGTCGATTTCAGGCATCACCGACTGGATCGCGTGTCACCCGACGCTCTGGGCATGAACAGCAATCGAAGCTGCTAGAAACTGCGGCTCCCCTCGGCACGCGAGGTGAGCTTGGACTGTCCTTACGGCACCGGAGAAAGCCGGCGAAAGTCGGCGCTGAGGTCGGCGACGCCTCGGCGCTCTGCACTATGAGAACGGCGAAGATCGCCGACTCGCCTAACGGGCCGGGCGTCCAATTGGGAAATCTGAGAAGCTGCTCGCGTTGACCAATCCGGTCATCTCGTCGTCAAAATCCCGGTACTGCGTTGCAACTTCATGACTTCACCATCTCTTGACAGCTGATGGCTCGCCGGCGTTTTACTGATACAAAGGGTGTAGAGTGGGAGGTCTTCGACGTCATCGTGCGAGCCGAACCCACCATACGACGACCCGCCCACTCTCAGCAAATGGCTGCGACGAAAGCGTGGCTCGTGTTTGAGAATGCTCGGGAGCGCCGGCGCCTCTCGCCCTTTCCTATCGCCTGGGAAGATGCTTCGCCCGAGGAGCTCGAGCGATATCTCGCTCAGGCGACCCAGATCAGCATCTCGATGAAACGTCCCGAGTGACCCGGCTTAGACCGCCGCCTTGGGATAACAGACGTCACAGTACGCCGCCGTCGCTGCGACAATTGGCTCGTTAGGCGCGAGCTTCGGGACATAGTAGAGCCCGCGCACGGCCTGACACCGCGTGCATCGTCTCTCCGACGCATCAAACGTCGCGGCGCCGCCATCTGCCAACGGCGTCAGCTCTTCACCATAGCGTACGACGCTGTCCGCCGACCGTGCGCGGCGAAAATGCAGCTCGATGGCCGGCGCGGCCGGCTGGACGCGGACGATTGCCTCCGGCAGCGGTACCGGGACTGCAATCGAGTCCATGCTGCCATCGCTGAACAGCAACACGGCTTGCAAGGTCGCGCCAACAATCGGGCTACGAGCGCTCTCGCTCGGCAGAGGTTCGCTGTTCATTGACTGGCTCTGGTCGGTGGCAGCGAGAGGTACGTGGCTGCGCTCCGTAATCGCTCGAAGTGCTCATGGACGAAATCCCGCAGCGTGCGTGCTCCGGTGACGGAGCGATCTTCGACCATCAGCAGGGCCTCGCGGTGCGTCGCGAGGTTGTAGTGGCCCGTGAGCAGCCACTCGGGATCGACTGCGAATTCATGAACGAACGCAGCGACGACTTCAATGAGAAACAGTGCGTCGATCGACTGCTCGCGGTCATTGATCAGCGTCCTGAACTCCCCCAAAGGAACGACAAGGGTCGTGGCAAATGCGTCGAGCGAATCCGCCGACTGTCTGGCGACCACGTCGCGGATTCGCTCGACAATGGCTTCGATGAACGGCTCGTTGACCGACGGCGGCAGGGCGGACTCCGCGGAGGCGGGCGGAAAAGGGCGAACTCTACTGCAAATCGAGTGCGCGGGCCTCCCCAATCGATCGACGACCTGTCGAAAAATCATTCACCAAGTCTACCAGCATATGAAGCCGCGTCGCGGAGCGCCGCAGTGTTACTTGCTATCGGCCACCCGATGCGCCGGCGTCACATGCATCCCGCTCGCGATAATGCGCTGTGTGCAGCCGTCGACGATCGTAGCGCGCGCGCTGTCCGTTGTCGCGAATCGCAGGGAATCCTGACACGCGGGATCGTGCACTGCGAGCAGGCGCGCTTCCGCGCGCGTCACGACGTCGTGCTGTTCGTGTCGGACGGAAACCTCACGTGCGGACAAACCCAGGGCCGCGATCGCGGCCGCGACGAGAACAAATGGCATGATTGACCCATGGAGCGCTGAGAGCGCGCGGTGGAATGCCGTGAGTTGGGATCAGCGCTGTCGGTGGGATGCGCAGCGCTCGCGAATGGAGGGAACTACTTATTGTCGGCGCTCGCTTCGCGCCGATCGGAACATATACCCGACGAAAGACAGTTGAGGTCCCATTCTCTGAGATTCACCTGGGACCTCAACCACCGAGGCGGGTTCAGCCGCTAGACGAGCCGAAGATTGCTAGGGCAACCTTCGCCCGGCTCAACGCAGTGCGGTCTCGAGCTGGCGCTCGATCGAGCCATTGCTCACGCAATCGGTGTCGTTCGGCGCGATCTCCATTGCCGTTCCTTGATAGCCGGGATACGACGTCAACACTCGGCCGCCGACCGTCACCGCGCTGCCGGACGTCGTATCTCGCTGCGCTCGGAAGGTGATAAACAGCGTCGTGGCGCGATTGGCGGCTGCGTCCGACCCCTTGGGATAGCGACAGCGAACGAAGTCCTCGTTTCCGTTGTGCGTCGCCCAGCGATTGGCGGTCAATGTCGTTCCTTGCGAATCGCTCTGCGCCACGCGAAAGCCGGCGCTGGCGAGCGTGAGCGCCGCGATCTGAGTTGCCTGCGTTGCCGGCCGCGACGCATGAAAGAGGAGCGGTGATGGCGCGACGATCGGCGACGAAAGACAGCCTGAAACGAGCACGACCATGCCGGCGATGAGCGTTCTATACATCTGTCACTCCGCGGAGGGGGATCCGGTGGGTCATGCCGCATCTCGTGAGCCACGTCACCAAATTCTCAAGGATGACCCCGGCTTCCGTCCACTTTCACCTATCGAACAGTAACGGCTCGGACGTGATTGACTCCAGCGGTCTGTCCCGACAGCTTCGATCGGGGAGCCACGCCGGAGGTGTGGTGCTCGTTGCCGTTGTTCAGCAGCCGCAGACCTTCGAACAGTCGACGCCTGACGACACGTTCCGCGATGTGCTGGACGTCGCGGGGGTCGCCGTTCCGCTTGCCGTGGTCGTGCTGCTCGTGGCCGTCGGCTGGCCGGGCATCAAGCGCTGGGCGCGCCATCGGATGCGTCGCCGCCGTCGACGTCGCCATCACCACGACGCGCATCCTGGCTCACCAACGACGCCCTAACGAGTCACCCAGCCGCGACCTCGATACTCGATCCACGCCGCCCATTCGTACAACCACGCGCGAAAGAGATCGAGCCGATCGTCGGCGGATTGAGCGCGATCCACCGAGTACACGCGAGAGGCCGCCGCCACACAGCTGACGGTGAAGCCGACGTGCTCGAAAGTCGCGCAGGCGCGGCGGGTATGCAGCGGTGAGGTGACGACCGCCACGCGCGTGACGCCGCGCTGATGAAGGAGCCGCCACGCGCCGACGGCTTCGTCGTGTGTCACGTGCACGGAGTCGACCGTCAACATCGGGAAAGGACGCAGGACGAGCGCGCGCACCCGAGCCTGATCGGGAGCGGCCGTGATACCGTCGCTTTGTCGGCGTGGCTGCGTGACGACGAGCACGGGCGCGATGCTATCGCGCATCAGCGCGAGCCCCGTGAGGAGACGGTCGAGTGCCTCGGGCGCGAGCAGTGAGTCTGGGGTAATCCCGGTCGAGAGCACGATGACGGCGCCGAGCGAGTCCTTCGACAGCTTGTCGTTGCGAACGAGGTTCTTCGTCGGCAACACCGTGGTGACGAAGGGCGTCATGGCGACGAGGCAGAAGGAGCCGACCGCCAGCGCCGTCGCTGCCCAGAGCAGCACCCCTGCTCGCGTGAGCGCCAGCAGTGCGCCCGCGAGCGTGACGACGAGTGCAAGAGGGTAGAGAAGCGACGGCGTCTTGCCCACGCCGGTCAGAGCCCCGAAGGCGAGCCACGCGATCAGCGCGCAGGCGCCGCCCAAGCACATGCGCAGGCGAGTCAGCTCGTCGGTCGAGCGCAGGGGTGATCCTGACGGGCGTGTCGTCGTCATCTTTCGCAGGCTGTGTTATTGAACTGCCCGATCACGAAACTCTCCTGTTATCCGAACGTGACCTCGATTCGCCTCGCGATTCTACTCGTTACGTATCTGCTCATCGCCGCTCAGGGGCTGCGGTGGCTGCGCCTGAGCCGGCCCGCGGCATCGCTGCTCGGCGCCGTGGCGATGGTGAGCATCGGCGGGCTCGCGCTGCCCGATGCATACGCAGCGATCGACATGAATGTCATCGTCTTTCTCCTCGGCGTGCTACTCCTCACGGCGTACCTCGAGATCGGTGGCTTCTTCGAGTGGATCGCAGCCAGGATCGTTAGGTATGCGCACGCGCCGACGTCGCTGCTTGCCGTGGTCGTCGGCGTGAGCGGGCTCTTGTCGGCCTTTTTCGTCAACGACACAATCTGTCTCGTGCTGCCGGCGCTCGTGCTCGCCGTCGTGCGGCCGCTCGGCCTCCGGCCGTTGCCGTACCTCCTTGGCATCGCACTCGGCTCCAACGTCGGAAGTGCAATGACGCCCACGGGGAATCCGCAGAACATGCTCATCGGCGTCTCGAGCGGCATCCCCTTCGCGCGATTCGTCGGACTGCTGGCCCTGCCATCGGTCGGCGGACTTGCCATCGTCTTTGCGGTACTGGCCGTCGTGCATCGGCGTGATTTTTCCGGACCAGTCCGTCGCCTAACGGCCGGCGAGACATTGGTCGTCGAGCATCCCTTCGATCGCGCGCTCGTAACGAAGGCGCTCCTGCTCTTTGCCGGTGCGCTTGCGGGCTGGCTCGCCGGGTTGTCGATGCCGCTCGTTGCGATCTCCGCCGCGGCGCTACTCATCGCCGTCGCGCGGCGCGACCCCACCCAGGCGTTCGCGAACGTCGAGTGGGAGTTGCTGCTGTTCTTCGCGGCGCTCTTTGTCGTCATGCGTGGCGTGCGAGATGTGCCGCTGGTACAGGAGTTGACCTCTGCCAGCGCGGCACATTTGTCAGGCGCGCGTCTTCACGATGCCAGTGTGGTGACCGCGGCGATGCTCGCACTCTCGAACCTCGTATCGAACGTGCCTGCGGTCATTCTCTGGCTTCCGATCGCGCCGCGAACCGCGCATCCGGAGTTCGTGTGGGTCGTGATGGCAATGAGCTCGACCTTCGCCGGGAACCTCACGCTGATCGGCTCGATGGCCAACCTCATCGTTGCCGAGCGCGCGGGCGCGCGCGGAGAGCACATTGGATTCGTCGACTATCTCAAAGTGGGAGTACCGGCGACGATCGGGACCATGTTATGGGGAATTCTCTGGGTCGTCATATTCGCGAGATGAACGCGGTGTATCATTTCTTGGGCCTCGGATGTGCGCGATCACCGCGCACAGCGATGCGCCAGATGAGCATCGACACGCCGATCGTCAGCAGCAGGTGAATCCAGCCTGGACCGTCGAGCAGCGTGCCAATTGCCCAGATGACGAGCAGTGCGATTGCCGCGATGATGCCGATGTCCATTGATTGCATTCCTCGTTTCGCGCTCGTAGATTGCGCGACGTTCTTACAGGAGAATTTCGGGGCGGAGAACCATCGTTTTCGAGCCAACAAGTCCATTCGGTGGGTTCGATAATCTATGCTGACGTCATGCCCCCAGTGCGGGGGAAGGCGGAAGGCGTGGTGAGGGCCTCATACATTCGACTGGGCTTCGCAAAACCCTTCTTCGTTCCGACCTCTCGAGCCTCGCGGGAAACCGCGGGGCTCGACTCGTTCTGGGTGGTTGGTGGTAGCTGGTAGTTGGTGGTTGGTAGTTGGTAGTTGGTAGTTGATCTCCGACTCGCGCTAATATTCCGCAGGCAACCAGCAACCAGCAACCAGCACCAGTGGCCACCGTCACCGTCGTCCGCCGCATGCAATTCAACGCGGCGCATCGCGTGCACAATCCCGCGCTCTCCGAGGAAGAGAATCGCGCGCTGTTCGGGAAATGCAACAATCCGAACTGGCACGGGCACAATTATACGCTGGACGTGTTTGTCACCGGTCCTGTCGACGACCGGACGGGCTACGTCATCGACCTCGCAAAGCTCAAGGCAATTGTGCAGCGCGAGGTCGTCGACAAAGTCGATCATCGAAACCTGAATCTCGAGGTCGATTTCATGCACGGTGTCATCCCGACGACGGAGAATATTGTCGTCGGTATGTGGCGCGCGATCGAGCCCCACGTTACGCCGGGCCGCTTGACGCGCCTCGTGCTCTGGGAAACGCCGAACAACTACGTCGAGTACGACGGCCGGTGACTGGCCGCCGCCGTTAGGCAGCCGTGAGCGCCACGCCGCTCGCCGGTCATCGCGCCGTCGTCACCGGCGCATCGCGCGGCATCGGCCTCTCCATCGCGACCGCGCTCGCCGAAGCGGGCGCGAGTCTCACGCTGATGGCTCGTGACGAGCGCGCGCTCGACAAGCTGGCGTCGAAGCTCGGTGCGCGCGCGTTGCCATGCGACGTTGGCGACGGCGCAGCGGTCGAGCGCGCCATCACTGCCATCGAACGCGATGGCGCCTTCCCGCACATTCTCGTCAACAACGCGGGACTTTTCCGTCCCGCGGCGATCGACGCGACGACGCCCGAGGCGCTCACCGCTGCGCTCGACGTCAATCTCGTCGCGCCCTTCCGGCTCGTGCGCGCGTTCCTGCCCGCGATGCTCGAGCGCGGCGCCGGGCACATCGTGAGCATCGGCTCGATTGCCGATCATACGAGCTTTCCCGAGAACGCCGCGTACGGCGCGAGCAAACACGGACTGCGTGCGTTGCACGACGTTCTGCGCGCCGAGCTCCACGGGACTGGGGTTCGCATCACTCTGATTTCACCCGGGCCCGTCGATACGTCGCTCTGGGACGAGATCGATCCCGATTCACGCGAGGGGTTCACGCCACGCTCGCGGATGCTCCTGCCTAACGCCGTGGCCGCGGCAGTGCTCTTTGCACTGACCCAGCCGCCCGACGTCGACATCGAGCTGATCCGGCTTTCACGCAGCTGAGGACTCGCATTGTGTTCATCGAGCTCGTCGACGTTCTGCGCTGTCCGAATCCGCATGCGGAGACGTGGCTCGTGCTCTCCGCCGACGGGATGGCCGGTCGCGATGTCATGTCCGGCACGCTCGGCTGCCCAATTTGCCGCGCCGAGTTTCGGATTGTGGATGGCATCGCGCGCTTCGGCGACGCTCCCCGTGCACGCATGGACGGGGACGTGCCTGACGAGAGCGAGGCGCTGCGCCTGGCAGCGCTGCTCGGGCTATCGGATGCGCACGGCTACGTGATTCTCGTCGGCGACACGGGCCGCCATGCCCTTCGCCTGCGCGACCTCACGGACGTGCAGCTGATGCTCGTCAATCCGCCAACTGGCATCGTCATGGGCGCCGGACTGTCCGGCCTAACGATGCCACCGAATGGAAGGTTTCCACTCGCCGCGACGAGTGCCCGCGCGATCGCGCTCGGCGCACTCACGTCGGCGGAAGAGATGGCCAACGCGATCGAGGTTCTCGCGCCCGGTGGACGTCTCCTCGCCCCCGTTGGGCTCGTATTCCCGGACGGCGTGACTGAGCTGGCGCGCGACGACCGGCACTGGCTCGCGGAGCGCGCAGCGGCGTCGTCCGGGATAATCGGCCTCACACGGCGTCGCTGATCCGTGTCGTCATCAGATCCTTCGCGTCACTCAGGATAACAAGTGACCTCACACGCCGGCGGGCTCCCCTTCGTCGACGTAGAGCGCGTCGATGACCGACTTGTACGTCTGATCGATCACTCTCCGCTTCACCTTCAAGGTCGGCGTCAGCTCCCCGCGCTCGATCGAGAAATCATTCTCGAGTAGCGCGATCTTCTTCGGCATCTCGAAGCGCGCGAGTCCCTGCAGCTCTTCGCCAACTTCCTTCTCCATCTTCGCGTGCACCGTCGGCATCTGGAGTAACTGTGCGCGGTCGGTCCAGATGATATTCCTGTAACGCGCCCATTTCTCGAGTTGCTCCCAGTTCGGAACGACGAGCAGCACCGGAAACCTGCGCTTGTCGCCGATCATCACGGCTTGCGACACGTACTTATTGGTCTTGACTTTATTCTCGATCGGTTGCGGCGCGATCTTTTTACCACCGGCCGTCGCGATGATGTCCTTCTTGCGATCCGTGATGCGGAGGAAGTCGTCTTCGAGCTCGCCGATATCGCCGGTGTGGAACCAGCCCTCGTCATCGATCGCTTCGCGCGTCGCGTCGGGCTTGTTGTAGTAACCCTTCATCACGTGCGGACCGCGCGTGCAGATCTCGCCGTCCCCGGCGATCATGACTTCGACGCCTGGAACTGGCTTGCCGACGGTGCCGATGCGGAACGCCGACGGCGTGTTCACCGCAATTACCGGCGACGTCTCGGTCAAGCCGTATCCCTCGAGAATCACGAGTCCTGCGGCATAGAAGAACTTGTTGATCTCGGGCGCGAGCGGCGCACCGCCCGACACGAAGTAGCGAAGCTGGCCGCCGGTTCGTGCCTTGAGCTTCGAGAAGACCAGTTTCTGCGCGATCGAATACTGCATCGCCAGGAAACCGCCGGGCGAACGACCAGCGAGCTTCTCCGTCGCCCAACGTTCGGCGACGCCACGCGCCCAGAAAAAGATCCGCTTCTTGATCGCCCCGCCCGCAAGCGCGTTCTCGAGCACACGCGCATACATCTTCTCGTACAGGCGCGGGACGGATAGCACGAGGCTTGGCTTCACCGCCTGCATGTCGATCGGCACCGTGTCGATCGACTCCGCATACGCGATCGACGCGCCGACGTGCAGCATCAGATAGTGCCCGGCCATTCGTTCGAAGATGTGCGACAGCGGCAGAAAGCTGAGGCAGCTGTCCTTGCCAGCGAAAGGTATTTGAACCGCGCTAGCCACAACGTTCGAGTAGATGTTGTCATGACTGAGCATGACGCCCTTCGGCTCACCCGTCGTCCCTGACGTGTAGATGATCGTCGCGACATCGTCCGGACGCACCATGTCGGCGCCGCTGCGGTACGCGGCGATCGACGCCGGCGACTCCGCCGCCGTGCCTTTCGCCTCCAGCTCCGTCATCGTCAGGTCGACGCCGTCGTTGCGCGTTGCGCTGAAGCCGATCACCGTATGCAGCGCTGGACACTCGCGACGGATCTGTCTGATCTTGTCGGCCTGGGCCGCCGTCGACACGAAGATCGCCGTGGCTCCGCAGTCGCGCAGGATGTACGCGACCTGGTCGGGCGGCAGATTCGGGTAGATCGGGACGTCCGTGAGCGCCGCGGTGAGGCACGCGTAATCGGCAATTGCCCACTCCGGGCGATTCTCGGAAAGGATCGCGACCCGCTCGCCCTGCTTGATGCCTAACGCGTGCAGGCCGAGTGCAGCGCGACGCACGCGTTCGGCGAGCGTGCGGTGCGAGATCGGCTGATATGTGCTGCCAACTTTCACCTGCAGCGCGTCCGGCCGGTCGAACTTCCGCACGGCCTCGAAGAAGAGGTGGTTGAGCGTGCCTGGTGCCGAATTCCGCGGGCCACCGCTAGCGATCATCGAAACCTCCGTTGTCGTCTTCGCTCGGTATGAAGAGCGCTGCTGCTGACAACTACTAGCCCGCGAATGCAACTACGGGTATGCGACAACTGACGTAGCTACGGATTCGGATTCAACTTGATGGGTATGACGAATGTGTCGTCTTGGGTAATCTGCAGCGGTTGCCCCTGATATTGGACCCGGACGACGACAACAGCCGAGTCGGTTGTCTGTCCCAGAAAGAGATTCGCATCGATGGCTGACTGCCTGAGTCGCAGTTGAAGCGAGGCTTGCCCAGCCGCGTTCGTCACGGCGACGGTGCTGTCCGCGCCACTCCCTCGGAGCTTGAGGGTTGGACCAGTCGCGCCAGACTTCGTCGGAGGCATGTAGGCGATTCGATATGAGACGACGTACTTCTGAACCACGGTGTCGGACGCAAGTATCGTAACCGTCAGTGGTGGAGAGAGTAGCGTAGACGAAAGCGTGTCGGTCGATGGCGTAAAGAGAAAAGTGGTATCCGGCCCTCTTGTTGCCCCGACAGGGATTGGCACGACCGGCAGTGACATTGTCGGCGTTTGGACGAAGGCACCGACGCCATTTGCTTGACGTACTGTTGCCACGACGGCCGCCGCCGGTGATAGCGAGATGCCATGCGCAACGCCCGTCGCGCTGTCCACGGTGAGACCACCTGTCGAATCCACGGCGTAGAACCTCACAATCACGTCTTCCGGCAGTAGTGAGTCGCCGTTCGTTGCGAAGACTGTCACGTGCAGTGGCGTCGGACTCCCGCCCGTATCTCGCGACACGTCATTGACGACAACCGACGGCGACGGCAGGATGACCGGCGTGATCGAGCCGATCTTCGGCACGTTCGACGTGATGTCGAGGCACGCAGCGGCGATCCAGAGCGCGACGAGCGCGGTGAGTCCCCCAGCGCGTCGCATCACTGCAGCCGCGGTGCCAACTGGTCGGCGAGCGTCGTGTACGCGCGGGACGCCGGGTCGTTAGGTGCGCGCAGCACCACCGGCTGGCCAGCGGCCACCGCATCCACGGAAGCGATCGTCCTTGGCACCGCCACGTCGAAGACGAGCTGTGGGAGCTGCGCGCGCACGTGCGCCGCGACGCGCTCCGACACGGCATTGCCCGGCTCGTACATCGTGAGCAGGATTCCGTCGAAGGTGAGCTGCTGGTTCTGACTGACCACGCCGCGAATACCGCGCAGAATCTGCGCCGTCGTCTGCACCGCTGCCGGCTCGCACTGCAGCGGCACGAGGACGTGATCGCTGTTGGTCAGCACCCGCTGCACGATCGGTCCGAGTCCCGGCGGCGTGTCGATCACGACGACGTAGCCGCGCTCCCGGGCACGCGTCAGCAATTCCTCGAAGCGAGCGGAGCTTGCAAAGCGGACGTGATAATCCTCATGTGTCCCACCGTCCGCGATCGTGCCCGCCAGCGCCACCCGCAACCACGGCAGCGCCGTCGCGCGGATGATCTCCTGCATCTCGATCTGGCCGTTGAGATAATCCGAAACTCCCATTCGATAATGCGGCGCGAGCATTCCGAGCCCGTATCGCACGGATCCCTGTGGGTCCACGTCGACGAGCAGCGTCTTCACGCCGCGGCGAGCCATCGCGACGGCGAGATTGATTGCCGTCGTCGTTTTCCCCACGCCCCCCTTTTGGCTGACAATCGCGAGCACGCGCCCCACGTTACGGCTTTGGTTCCTCCGAGATGGTATCGACGCCGGAGCGCAGTTCCTCCAGCGTCATTTCTGCGTGCCGCACCCAGCGCTCCGCCTCCGGACTCGAAGGCGGTTTCGCCAGAAATGCTTGCAGGTGCTTCTCCGCCGAAGCGCGGTCGTTGCGCTTGAGGAGGAGGAACGCGAGCCCGTAGTGCGAACCCGACAACTGCGGCGCGATCTCCAACGAACGACGATAACACCGGATCGCGTCATCCAAGCGACCGGTCTTGGAAAAAGCGATTGCCATGTTCTGCAGTATCTTCGGATCATTCGGCCGATCGCGTAGCGCCAAACGATACGACGTCAGTGCGGCGTCAAAGTCACCCTGCCGCTCCAGTGCGAGCGCCTCGCTCAGATAATCGAGGCGTTGCGGCTTCATGCCGCCTTGCGACTTACCGCCGACTAAGCGGCTCCACCAGGACATTGATTTGGACGGAAGGGCAGTGAAGCGGGTGTCGCTCAGGCGGGGCGCGACGCGGCCCAGGCGGCAAAGCTATGCACGGATTGCGGTCAGGGCTAGCTTTGCCACGGTGACTGGTGCTTGGTGGCTGCTCACTGGTCTAGGCACCCACCACCACCAATCGGCAATCACTAACTACTACCATGGCACCTCGCCGCACTTCCGTCGAACACTCCAAGGGCGTCTTCAACGTCGAGTGGCCGCTCTTTGGCGAGCTGTCGCGAGCGCTGGCCCTCAAAGTCTCGCGCGCCTACGATCCTGAAATCGTCATCGGCATCGCTACCGCCGGCGTCATTCCAGGCGCCGTGATCGCAGCGATCCTCGATCGTGAGTTTCATTCGATCGTCGTCAGCCGCCGTTATGGTGCCGACGCGCCACGCGACATACCTGCCGTGCTCGGCGGCGTCCCGTCGGCGGTTCGAAATCGACGTGTCCTCATCGTCGACGAGACGTGCGACAGCGGCGACACGATGCGTCTCGCGGTCAGCGCGCTCACCAGCGCTGGCGCCGCGGCCGTGCGCACCGCCGTCGGATTCAAGACCGGATCGTACGAGCCCGACTTTCATTCCATCGCGACGGAGAGCACGATCGTGCTGCCCTGGGATCGCGAGATCCTCATCGACGGCGAGTTGGTTACGAATCCACTCTACGCAGGCGTGCTCGGGACGTAGTTGGTGGTTGGTGGTTGGTTATTCGTCGTTGGTGCAGAAGGAGCGCTCGCGAGCTTGGCTCGCAGCCAATCCGCCTGAGCAGCAACCCGCAACTAGCACCAGCTCTATCCTGCGCTCGCGACAGCAGCATCGTACGCCATGCCATTGCCCATAGCGTCGTAGACGTGCTGCATCACTTCGGCGCTCGCGATGAGAAAGCGGCAGCGCTGCGCACCCATCGACCGGCACTCGACCTCCATCACCGCCAGCGGGCTGCCCGCGAGACGGCCGAAGAAGTCGGCGAATAGCCCCGTCGTGAGATAGCAGCCAGGGAACTCGAGACCCGTCGACGCATCGGCCTCGGCCCAATCGCCGCTGTCGACCGTCGCGACCGAGTCGCCCACGGTGCCCAGCTCGAGCGAGCCCCAGCCGAGCTCTCCGAAAAATTGCGTTGCCCTCTGACCGAACCTGGTCGCGGGTTGTGCCTCGGGCGCACCATACCCGCCCGCTTTCAACCATTCCGTGAATGCGTCGAACAGCGTCGCGCCGCCGGCGTAACCGGCATTCTGCAGATGCATCGCAGCTTGCGGCCCGTTTTCGCGGAGCAGGGAAGCACACAGTGCGACGAGCGTCTCGCGCGTCATTCCCACCATCGCATTTGCCGGCAGGTCGATCGAGTGCGCCATCAGCTGGTCTCCGCTTCGGTCATACCCACTCGTCGTAGAAGCTCGGCTTCGTCAATGGTCTCGACGCCGAGTGTGCGTGCTTTCTCCAATTTGCTGCCGGCGTCGTCGCCAACGACGACGAAGTCCGTCGCCTTCGACACGCTGCTCGTGACGCGGCCCCCCTGCGCCTCAATCAACTCCGTAGCCGCCGTGCGCGAAAGCGTCGGCAGGGTTCCCGTGATGACGACTGCGAGACCTTTGAAGGCACCGCTGGCAACGACCTGCTTCGGCTCAGTGAAATTGACGCCCGCGCCGGCCAGCTTCTTCACGAGCTTCCGCGCCGACGCGTCGTCGAAGAACGCGGTGACCGCGACGGCGATCGTTTCGCCGATGCCGCGAATTGCGAGGATATCGTCGGCGGACGCCTCGGAGATCGCGGGTAAATCCCCGAAGTGCCTGGCGAGAAGCTCTGCGGCCGTCGCGCCGACATGCCGAATACCGAGGCCAAAGAGGAGCCTCGAGAGCGGCTGGGCTTTCGACGCCTCGATGGCGGCGACGAGCTGCTGAGCGCTCTTCTGCGCGAAGCCCTCCAGCTCGAGTAGCTGGTCAGCCGTCACCGAGTACAGATCGCCGACGTCGTGGATCAGCTCTGCATTGATGAGCTGCTCGATGCGAGCGTACGAAAGACCGCGGATGTCCATTGCCCCGCGTGACGCAAAATGGACGAGACCCTCGAGCTGCCGTCCTGGACACGCGACGTTCGGACAGTAGATCGCGACCTCCTCCTCGTCTCGTTCGACGGGAGTCCTGCACACCGGGCAGTGCGTCGGCGCGCGAACCCTCTTCGGCGGCTCGTTAGGGTCGCGCCGCTCCGGGATCGGCCCGATCACCTGGGGGATCACCTCGCCGGCTCGCTTGACCTGAACCCAGTCGCCCGGTCGCAGATCCTTGTCGCGTATCAGGTCGAAGTTGTGCAGCGTCGCGAGCTTCACCGTCGCGCCCCCGATCTCGACCGGCTCGAGCATCGCGAATGGATTGAGCGCCCCCGTGCGCCCAACGTTCACCTCGATCGAGAGGAGCTTCGTCTCGGCGATGTCCGGCGCGAACTTGCGCGCGATTGCATAACGAGGCTCTCGCGCGACGATGCCGAGCTCCTCCCACAGCGAGAGCTTGTCCACCTTCACGACGCCGCCGTCGATCGCGAAATCGAGAGAGGCGCGGATCCGTGATTCGAGCGCGCGCGCCCATTCGTGTGCTTCCTGGAGCGATCCGCAGCACTGACGGTTCGGCGCGACCGGAATACCCCACTCGGCCAACAGGTCGAGTAGTTCCGACTGCCGCTCGATCGCGAGCCGCACTCCGGTTGGGACCGCGATGGCATAGCCGAAGAATCGCAGCGGCCGCGACGCCGTGATCGACGAGTCGAGCATGCGGAGCGATCCGGACGCCGAGTTCCGCGGATTGGCGTACACGGGCTCGCCGGCTTTCACGCGCTCCTCGTTCATCTTCTCGAATCCGCTGAAGGGCATGTAGACCTCGCCACGAATCTCCATGAGCGGCGGGTGTCCGCTGCCCTTGAGTCGGAGCGGGATCTCGTGAATCGTGCGGATGTTTGGCGTGACGTCCTCGCCGATCGTGCCGTTTCCGCGCGTCGCGCCGGTGACGAGAATTCCGTCCTCGTAGGTGAGACTCACCGCCGCGCCGTCGATCTTGAGTTCGCAGTTGTATCCGGCGCGACGCACTTCCTCACCCGCGATGCGGACGATGCGCTCCTCCCATGCCGCAAGCTCGTCCTCGTTGAACGCATTGCCTAACGACAACATCGGCACGAGGTGCTGATGCTTCGTGAGCTGGCTCTGCGGCTCCGCGCCCACACGCTGCGTCGGGGAATCCGGCGTCCGGAGCGTCGGGTGCTGCTCCTCGATCTCCTTCAACTCGCGCATGAGCCGATCGTACTCGGCGTCCGATTGAGTCGGTGCGTCGAGGACGTAGTACTCGTAGTTGGCGCGCTCGATCTCTTCGCGAAGCCACTTGGCGCGCGCGGCGAGATCGTGATGGACGTCCGTCAATGGCGACTAGCCCCGTGACTCTTCTTCGAGGACCTGCATCGCGACCGACACCAGGCGGTCCAGCTCCTGATCGGAGGCCTTCGGTAAGAGCGTTTCCGCCCACATATGATCTTCCGTGGTTGCGTAACGATCCAGGAGGCGCCGAACAAAACCGATCAGCGCGATGCGCTGCAGCTCGGACCGCCGCTGAACTTCGTTCGCTCCCTTCTGCGAGCGCATCAGGGTCTCGAACCGATGCGCGTTGCGCAGCGCCTTCGCCGTGAGCGACGCGACAACCTGGCAGAAATGCACGTCTGCGTCGGAGAACGGCTCGGCGTCGCGCTCCGTGCGCAGAAAAATCGCTCCGATCACCGTGCCCTGCCATTGAATCGGCACGACGACGATCGATCGCACATTCCGTGTATCGAGCGCCGATTTGATCGAGCGCAGCATCGGATCCGTCGTTGCATCCGGAATGAAGACGGTCTCCTTCGAGTCGAAGGCGCGCTTCAATTCCGGGTAGCGATTCAGATCGACGACCAGATTGCGAATCGCCGGATCTTCGTAGCTCGCGACGAGCCGCACTTCGTCCTTCTCGCCGGCGAGAAAGATCGCGCAGCGGTCGAGCCCAAACGCATCGCCGAGTTTGCGAGCAATGCTCTGTAAAATGTCGACGAAGTGCAGTGATGAGGAGATTTCCTGCAGAATGTCGACGACTGCA
This sequence comes from Gemmatimonadaceae bacterium, assembly GCA_036496605.1. NCBI lineage: Bacteria > Pseudomonadati > Gemmatimonadota > Gemmatimonadia > Gemmatimonadales > Gemmatimonadaceae > Gemmatimonadaceae bacterium. Next base: position 16,270 of record DASXKV010000020.1, read on the forward strand.
ACGAGATGATCGCGCTCGCGCTGGAGCTCGGCGACGCGGCTTCGCAGCCGCGCCACCTCGTCGTCATGGCCGAAGCTCGCCTCCGACGTCGGCGACCCCGGATTGCTCGCCGATGGGTCGTTCCCGGTCGTTGCTCCCCTCGTCGAGTTGCTCTGACTCATGTTCGGCGGTGTGCGCGTTGAAAGCGTCGCTGTCGAAACGGATCACGCGATTCCGACCCGTCTCTTTAGCAACGTAGAGCGCGTCGTCCGCCGCGCGAACCAGTGCATCGCAACTCGCAATGCGGGGATGGGGCCATCCGGCGACGCCGAAGCTTACCGAGCGCTTGATCGTGCCGCCGTCGAAGGTGAATGTACGCGACTCGACCTCTTTGCGCACCCGCTCCGCGAACGTTACCGCCGCGTCGAGCACTGTTCCCGGCAACAGGAGCATGAACTCCTCGCCGCCGTACCGCCCGACGCGGTCGACTTTTTCGCGTGCTTCGTTCTTCAGAATGCGCGCGAACTGCTTGAGCACCGCGTCTCCCGCCTGGTGGCCGTACGTGTCGTTCACAGCCTTGAATCGGTCGAGATCGCACATGACGCACGACAGCGGCTCGGAGAGTCGCTTCGCATGCGCGAACATCGCGTCGAGTTGTTGCTCGAGATGTCGGCGATTGTCGAGTCCCGTCAGTCCGTCGGTCTGCGACATGTAGCGCAGCCGCTCATTCGCCTCGAGGAGCTGCCGCTCTCGCTCCTCGAGCTCTTCCTGCAGACGCTTGATGCGTAGCATCGAACGCAGCCGAGCCTTGAGCTCCGGAAATTCGATCGGCTTCGTTATGTAATCGTCAGCGCCCGCCTCGAGTCCTTCGACCTTGTCTTCGGTCGTATCGAGCGCCGTCTGCATGATGATTGGAATGAAGGGCAGGTTCGTGTTCGATTTCACGCGGCGCGCGACTTCCATTCCGTCGATGTGCGGCATCATGACGTCGAGGAGGATCAGATCGGGCGGTTCGGCCTCGACCTTCTCCAATGCCTGACCACCATCCATGGCCGACTCGGTCGTGTAACCCCACGACTCCAGTCGCGCGCGCAACAACTCGATGTTGTCCTCGTGATCGTCGACGATCAGGATGCGCGCCGGTGATTCCAGCTCATCTGCCATTGTCCTTCCCGAGGAATCGCTGCACCTCGGCGACCACGGCGCGTGGCTCGCACGGCTTTGCCAGATATCCATCACATCCGACTTCCATCGCCTTCTCGCGATCCGATGCGAGCGCATGCGCCGTGAGGGCGATGATCGGAATCTGCCGAGTCTCCGGATCGTGCTTCAGCACTTGCGTCGCTTCCCATCCGTCGATGATGGGAATCGAAATGTCCATGAGAATCAGGTCCGGCTTTTCCGACCGCGCCTTTGCGATGCCTTCCTCGCCATTGAGTGCCTCGGTTACGGAGTAGCCGAAGTGACGCAGGATCGTGGAATAGACGATGCGGTTGTCTTCGTTGTCTTCAACCAGCAGTACCGTCTTGCCGTTCGTGGACATGAGTCTTCTCACACGCCGGCTCTGGCCAGCGCGATGGGGTGGGATCAGAGTGGCGTGCGGCGGTGTGTGATGGATGCCCTAGACCGGTGAATACCGGAAATCTGTTGTCTTGCTCGCAAGTTTCTTACCACACAACAGGAGGTTCGACTCGATGTCTTATGCCGGGAAGGATTCTCGCTCCAGACGTACCGCGTCAAGCGCGACGATCGATTCGCCAGTGGCGACGCGGGCGCGGCGCGGAGCGGGCGCCCGCCTCCTCGAGCGCGAGCTTCCGATTAGATCCCGCGGCGCGGCTCGACCGTACCCGGAGCAGTCCGGCGAGGACGGAGAGCTCGACTGGCAGCACATAGCGATCTTCGCCGCCGGCGCGCTCCTGGGCGCGGCCGTTGGCGCCGGTGCGGCGCTCTTGTTTGCGCCGCAAAGTGGCGCCGACGCGCGGCACAATCTGGCGCGGCGCGGTCGTCATCTGCGCGCGCGCACCGCCACGGCGTGGGACGACTTGCGACACGAGCTTCGTTATGCGGCACGCACCGGCCGGCGCAGGCTGGCTCGCAAGTTCAGCGGCACCTTCCGCCATCACGATGAGCGGCGCGAGCGGCACAACGGCGACCTCGCCGATGATTAGTGCAGCGCCCGGAGCCGTTCTTCGGCCAGCTGTTTGTATCGTGGATCGTTGTAGTCTGTAACCGGCAGCTTCGCGATCGTTTCGTATTCCGCGCGCGCTTTCGCGCTCTCGTCGCGATCGGCATACACGCCCGCGAGGTCGAGGCGATGCGTAATCCGATTCGGTTCTAGGGCCACCGCGCGCTCCAGATACCGCTGCGCGTTCTCCCAGCTTGCCTCGCCCAGGACCCCGCCTCCGAGCAGATTTCTGGCCGCCCACCGCTCGAATCCGCTGAGGCGCATGATCTCAGCGTTCCACATGCCGAGAACGTGCAGCGCGCCCGCGTTCAACGAATCAAGACGAAGTGCGGCTTGGACCTCGTCGTGAACGACGCCGGCGTATTTCACCTTGTCGCGCTTCCCTTTCGACAACGCGACACGACCGAGTGCTTTCGCGAGTGCGAAGTGCGCGTTCGACGAGTTGGGATCGGCCTTTACCGCAAGTCGTCCAAGCTGCTCACCGCGTGCGTAATAGCTCTGCCGCTCGGCATCGCTGAATTCACCGAGATCGACAGCGGCGTTCGACGCCTTCCACAGCGCCTCGACGCTCGACGAATCGGCGGCGACCGCGGCTTCGTACTGCTCTAGCGCCGCCGCCAGATTGCGCGCCGTGAACTCCTTGTCGCCGAGAGCGATGTGCTCAGCCGCGCTCTGTCCAGCGGCGACCTGCGTGATGAGGAGCATTGCGGTCGCCACCGTCGCGCGTATGCTCATGCGAATGCTCATACCCGAAGCTCCCTGATGCGTGAGAGAGACCGAAAGCGAGCAACGCTCGTCGCTCGTCCGGGGCGCTCGCGTCCGCCGTCCGTGGACCGGCGCCAACGTAGGTCTACCCCGAAGACCGGTCAATGCTCGCGCAACGGCTGATCGAACGAAAGCGGGATGGCGGGCGACTCGAGCCGGGTGAGTGGCGGGCCCTAACGTTGGCGTACACCGCTGGTCACGTCCCCGACTATCAGATGGCCGCGTTCCTCATGGCCTGTTTCATTCGTGGCCTCGATCGTGAGGAAACGTCAGCGTTGACGGAAGCAATGCTTGGCAGCGGCGCACGCCTGGTGCTCGCCGATCTCGCAGTCGCGCGCGTGGACAAGCACTCAACGGGCGGTGTCGGTGACAAGGTGTCGCTGGTTCTCGCCCCGCTGATTGCGTCGCTTGGCGTCACCGTGCCGATGATGTCCGGCCGCGGCCTCGGCCACACCGGCGGCACGTTGGACAAGCTCGAATCAATCCCGGGGTTTCGGACGAGCCTAACGCTGGCCGAGGCCCGTGCACAGATCGAGGCCATTGGCTGCGCATTGATTGGGCAAACGCAGGAGATCGCCCCGGCGGATCGAAAGATGTATGCCTTACGAGACGCGACGGGCACGGTCGAGTCGATTCCGCTCATCGCTGCCTCGATCATGAGCAAGAAGCTGGCGGAGGATCTCACCGGCCTCGTGGTCGACATCAAGCGCGGGAGCGGATCATTTCTTCCGCAGCTCGAGCGCGAGCTCGAGCTCGCCGACGCGATGATCCGCCTCGGATCCGACCACGGCTGCCCCGTCGTCGCGCTCATTACGGCAATGGATCGACCGCTTGGTCGTGCCTGCGGCAACGCGCTCGAGATCGAGGAGGCCATTCACACCTTGAAGGGTGAAGGACCGCCTGATCTGCTCGAGGTGACTTATGCGCTCGGCGTTGAGATGTTGCTCATGGCCGGCGCGTCGTTGACGCCGGACGAGGCCCGCCGGCAGATGGAAAAGGCCATCGGTACAGGCAAGGCCGCGGAGCATTTTCAGAAGATCATCGAAGCGCAGGGCGGCAATCCCGGCGTCGTCGACGACCCCGCCGTGCTCCCGCAAGCGGCCGAGTGCGAGCTATTCAGCGCGCCGCGACGAGGATTCGTTGCGCGCGTCGAGCCGAAGGTCATCGGACGTGGCATCATCGCGATCGGCGGCGGCCGCGCAAAGATGGAAGACCGTGTGGATCCCAGCGTGGGATTCGTGATCACCGCGCGTCCCGGTGATTGGGTCGAGCAGGGTGAGCCGCTGGCGACCATCTTCGCGCGGGATCGCGCCGGTGTCGAGGCGGGCCGCCAGGCGCTGCGTCAAGCGATAGTCGTTTCCGACGAAGCCGATCCTCCACTTCCGCTCGTTTCACATCGCGTGAGCAGTGCCGGAGTGGAGGTCGTACCAGGCATCTGATCGCGCATGCTCGGCGTGTCCTTTGCTGTTGTCAGCGAAGCAGTCAGTAATCCCTTGGCCCCTAGCTCCTCGCTCTTGTCATGCCTCCTCGCATCGCAAAGCTGATCGCCGTAAGCGCCTTCGGCGCCATCGCGCTCTTCGTTTTTGTTTTCGTCGTCATCGCGATCGCCGTCGTCCCTCGACGCACCGGTGGCATCGACATCACCCAGGCTATGGTGACGTGGATCTCCGTTGGAATCGCCGTCCTCGCGCTGATTGCCGTCCACATCATCATCGGCCGCGGACTCTTCGCCTTCGCTCGCGGCGCTCGGAGCGAGATCTGAGCGAATCGTCGAAGCTTGCCTAACGGCTGTACAACATGTTGAGGTGCGTACTGGCCCAGCCTCGTTCGACGGCGTTTCGCGGCGCGCGAGCCAGATAGAGCCCGTACTCCAGCCGCGCCATGGTCGTGTCGTTGCGCTGTTCGGCGGCAAGGCCGAGAAAGACGTGCGGCAGCGCGTAGTCCGAGTCCGCGCTCAGGGCCGTCCGGAGTTGGTGTTCCGCCTCGGTGATCTTTCCCGATCCCAACAACAGGCTCGCCTGAAACACGAGCGCGAGCGGGTCATCGGCTCGAATGAGCAGAGCGGTCTGAAGCTCGTTCAGCGCCGTCGCCGTGTCGTGCAGTGCCGCCGCGGCGGCGGCGAGGCGCACGTGGGCCATGTAAAAACCAAGATTCTCCACGAGCGCCTGCTCGTACGCCGCGCGCGCTTCACGATACCGGTGCCGGCTCGCATGCAGCGAGCCGATGGAGTAATAGAGAAACTCCTTCGACACGTATGGCGCAACCGTCGAATCGCGTTGAATACTTTCTAAACGCTGGACGAGCGTCGTCAGATCGCCAATCGCGCTGTCAGGTTCGTTGAGATGCACCCACGCGTAGGCGCGCGGGATCCGCAGCATCACGGCACTCGGGTCTTTCCGCATTGCTTTCGCCCACTCGTCGACCGCCTTTCGGTAATTACCGACGCCGTACGCATGCATGCCCGCGGTGACGGGGTCACGGTCCGCCTGAGCCCCTCTCAGGCCGATGATCCATGGCGGTATGTCCAGCGTACCCTCGAGGAACGGGCTGTACGCGAGCGCGATCGTGGCAAGTGAATCGGTCGCGAGTGCCACGTTAGGCTCCACCGCAAAGATCCGTCGGATCGCGCCGTCGGGCATCGCGCGCCAGGGGAACTGCTGGCGCAGCAGCTTGAACCGCGCGTAGTAGGCGTCGGAAAAGGTCGGGTCGAGCCGCAACGCCCAGTAGAACGCCTGATCGGCGAGACCGGGAAGGACTCGGCGCACACTATCGCCCAATCGGTAATACGACAGCGCATCGTTCGGGTCAGCCGCGGAATCACCGAGGGCGGGTCGCGGATACGGTCCGTGAAGGTTGGCGATCGGATAGTGCGACGCTCGCCATACCGGGCCTTTCTCTCGCGCCGCGCTATCCAGGGCCGAGTCGTATCGCGTGACCAACGGTCGCGACCGTGGGGGTGGCGGCGCGATCGGTTGACAGCCGATCGCCCACACCGAGCCGGTGAAGGCCGCTAAGCCGAGCATACGCCGATAGACCGTGTGCATTGGCGAGGGCTGCCGAGCCTGGATGCTCGTATCATGCGCACGGGCTGCGTCTTTTCTCAAGGGCTCGCCAGGGGTCATTCCGTCGAGCTCAGCGCACAAAGAAGACCCACCTAACGGCTGCTGGCGCCCGCGAGGTCAGTCGCGGCGAAGATGGCGGGTCCGGGCCGTGCGTTGCCCGACAGCCCCTTCAGTGAGGAGGCAGTTATGAATCCCCGATTTGTCGTCGCTGGGCTCGCCTTGGCGGCCGCAGCATGCAGTGGCGGAAGCAACGTCCACGTTCAGACCGAATCGGCACCGAGTTTCTCGACGGCCAGTCGGTCCACATTCAGGATTCTGCCGGTGCCATCGCGTTCGGACGGAGCGAGTCTGGGTTCGAACGATCCGATGCTGGCGAACTCGATCACCAATCAGAAGCTGCGCGAGGACGTGCGGCAGGCGCTGGAGGCGCGTGGGTATCGTCCCGCCGACGGCGAGCGCGCGGATCTCGACGTCGCGGTCTACGCCGCAGCCAATCAGGCGCTGGACATTCGGACGTATAATTACGGGTATACCTGGCGCGGCTGGCCGCGAGAGTACACTTCGGTGACGCCGTACGAGAAAGGCACGGTTATCGTCGATCTCGTCGATCCCGGTTCGCGCCAGTTGTTGTGGCGCGGTCAGGGCGTCGCACAGGTCTCGAACAATCCCAATAAGTACGTCAACGAGTTGGGCAAGGTCGTGAACTCGATCGCGAAGAAGCTTCCCGCGGCTCACTCCTAGGACGAACTGACGGTCCCAGGCCCGACGGCCTGGGACCACGGGTTGGCTCGGACCGCCGGACGGCGAGATATTGGGTTCTTCGCGAATGTTGGGATAAGTCGATTCGAGGTCGGCCAGAACCGAAACGCGCGTAATGCCATGCGGAGATCTGCATGGCGAGGCAGCCTTGGAGAGCTTTGGGACGCGAATGGCGCGAAGGAGGGCGAATCCCACCCAAAAGTTCTATCGCTTCGTCGATTCCATCGAGAAACGATAGCTACTGAAAGGAGCTGGATACGATTCGCTCACATTCGCGGAATTCGCGTCGCAAAAAACGTGGACTGTCCACGCGGCACAGGCTTGGAGGGCCGTCGGGACGCGCATGGCCCGAATGAGGGCGATTCTCGTCAGTGAGCTCAAGCTCGCGCTTTCCCGAAATTTCCCTAAGAACCCGATATTGGAATCCGTGCGGCAGCGGCACTGTCGAGTTCGTCGCTGTCGGCGCGGAGCCTAACGAGCCAACCCATAGTGAAACGAACTTTCTTCATCGCGTTAGGCGCCGTCGTCCTGCTGTTGGATCGCGCGGCCGGTCAGGCGCCGTACAGGAATCCGGCACTCCCGATCGACATTCGCGTCCGCGACCTCCTCGGCCGCATGACGCTCGACGAGAAGTTCTGGCAGCTCTTCATGCTCCCTGGAGGACGTGATTCCGCGGCGGACTACTCGCACGGAGTGTTCGGACTGCAGAACCGGAGTGCGACGGATGCGCGAAGCGATGCCCAGCTCCAGAACGCGCTCCAGCATTACTTCGTCGATTCAACACGGCTCGGCGTTCCGATCATTCCGTTCGAGGAGGCCGTACACGGCGTGATGCGGAGCGGCGCAGTCGTCTATCCCGCCGCAATTGCGCTTGCCGCGACGTTCGATTCCGAGCTCGTTCGTGACGTCACATCGCATATGGCGCGCGAAGCACGCGCCCGCGGGATACGCCAGGTGCTGTCACCGGTGGTCAACCTCGCCACGGATGTGCGCTGGGGCCGCGTGGAGGAGACGTACGGCGAAGATCCGGTGCTCGCGTCGGTCATGACGCGGGCCTATGTCGGCGCGTTCGAGCGACAGAGTGTGATCGCCACGCCGAAGCACTTCGTCGCAAACGTCGGTGAAGGAGGACGCGACAGCTATCCGATTGACATCGACGCGCGCTTGCTCCAGGAGCTTTTCTATCCGCCCTTTCGCGCCGCGATCCTCGATGCTGGCGCTCGCTCCGTAATGGCCGCGTACAACTCCGTGGATGGGATCCCGGCCTCACAGAACCGCGCGCTGCTCGACGGCACATTGAAGCATGATTGGCGATTCAAAGGGTTCGTCATCTCGGATGAATCGGCGGTCGGTGGCGCCGTGGTTTTACATCGCACTGAGGCGGACACGAGGTCCGCGACGAAGAATGCACTCGAGGCGGGGCTCGACGTCATCTTCCAGGCGGAGTACAACGACCACGCTCCCTACCTTGCGGCCTTCAAGAGCGGCGCTATTCCTGAGAGGGTAATCGACAGCGCCGTCGCCCGGGTGCTTCGGGCCAAGTTCCAACTCGGCCTCTTCGAGCATCCATACGTGGACGCGGACAGCGCGTCTCCTGGGTCGGACAGCGTCGGTTCACGCGCACTCGCTCGTAACGTGGCGCGCAAGTCCGTGGTCCTGCTCGCGAATCGCGGGAGCATGCTGCCATTAGCCGCGAGTGTTGGCGGCGTTGCGTTGATCGGCACGGATGCCGTCGACGCCCGTTTGGGCGGCTATACGCTCGACAGCGCTCACGGCCTGTCCATTCTGGAAGGACTGCGTGCCCGACTCGGCGGCCGCGTGCACTACGCCGCCGGTCCCGGCCGATCGAGGGATGACTACGGCGTGGTCCCGGCGCAATATCTGGACCCGCTACGTGGTGAGTACTTTGATAACATCGCGCTCGAGGGAATGCCGCGTCGTACGCGGATCGACGAGAATATCGATTTTCACTGGACCTTCAACGCGCCCTCGCGCAGGCTCCAGGTCGGCTGGTACTCGGTGCGTTGGACGGGACGATTACGCGCTCCGACGAGTGGTGCGCGTCGTCTCGGCGTGGAAGGGAACGACGGCTACAGGTTGTACCTCGACGGCAAGCTGCTGATCGACAACTGGCGCAAGCAGTCGTATCGCACTGCACTGGTTCCTGTTCCGCTCTCACCCGGTTCGACGCACGACCTCCGGCTGGAGTTTTTCGAGAGCGCCGGCAACGCTCGCGTACGTCTCGTCTGGGACACGACCGCGGCCGACTTTCAGCAGCAGCAAATCGACTCCGCCGTTGCCCTCGCGCGTCGGAGCGACGTCGTCATTGTCGTCGCGGGCATCGAAGAAGGGGAGTTTCGCGATCGCTCATCGCTCGCCCTTCCGGGGCGTCAGGAGGATCTGATCCTGAGTGTGGCGGCGCTCGGCAAGCCGGTGATCGTCATTCTCGTCGGCGGCAGCGCGATCACGATGTCACGCTGGGTCGACAAGGTCGGCGCCGTACTGATGGCGTGGTATCCCGGAACGGAGGGCGGCGATGCCGTTGCCGACGTGTTGTTAGGCGACGACGATCCAGGTGGTCGATTGCCAGTGACTTTTCCGATGACCGAGGGACAGCTGCCGCTTCGCTACAATCACAAACCGACGGGCCGCGGCGACGACTACGTCGACCTCACGGGCGAGCCCGCGTTTCCCTTTGGCTTCGGATTGAGTTACACGCAGTTCGAGTACAGCGCGTTGAGAATCGAGCCCGACATGATCGGAGCGACGGGGCGCGCACGAATCACATTCCGCGTGCGCAATAGCGGCGCGCGGGCAGGGGACGAAATCCCACAGCTATATGTGCGTCCGGTCGTCTCGCCCGTCGCGCAGCCGGTGATGGCACTGAAGGCATTTGGCCGACTGCATCTTGCTCCTGGCGAGGCACGCGACGTGACGTTCCTGTTGAACGCGAGCGATCTCCGCGTTCTCGACGATCGCATGCGGTGGCGCTTGCCGGCGGGCAGGACGATCGTCCTGGTTGGCGCGTCGTCGAAGGACATCCGCCTTCGGGGAGAGCTGTCGACTCGTTAGGATTTGGATGTCTGGGATCGGTCGCGCCGTTGACGGAACCACAGATGGCCGACGATCAGCCCGAAGAAGATCGACACGAGGCCGAAAGTAACAAGCGATTCGGCCATTCCGTTCTTCGTGAGCTCCCTCCTATCACCCGCGACGGTCATGAGCATCAAGACAGACCCCAAATACCCGCAGACGGTGATTATGCCTGCGAGATACGGACCCAGCACCGGCACGCGACGCACCGGTCGCCCGATCAAGGAGTAAACGAGTCCACCGCCTGCACCGCCGGCGGAGGCCAAGACGATAGCACCCAGCGCCGGGAGAAGAAGCCGTGGCTGGCGAACCGCACCTAGGAGCATGAAGACAGCACGAACTGAGGTTACCGCCGCGAGAATCGCTGCTCCGTAGATGGCCGGACGCGTCCACTCCGGGCGTGCCTCGACCCAGTTCGCGGCGCTCCCCAGCACCCGCATCCAGCCGGCGACCGGAAGCTGCGGCATGTCGGGAAAGTGCTCCTTTTCGAATTTCTCACGTGCCTGGCAGATCGTGCACATCTTCGCGTGGAGCGCGGCTCGCTCGCCGTACGCGATACGCGACTCGAGCGACGCGTCGCTGGCGGGCGCTTCGCGCTCCCACTGCTCGGTCCATCGACACGTCGGCAGACCGCTCTTCGCAAATGCCTCGTCTCGCTCGGCGCATGCGAGACGGAACGCGACGACTTGTGCTTGGTATTTCGGCAACTTCACGCGGCCGGCCTCGCAGGCAGCGTAACTGTGGGGAGGCAGCCCGAGTTCCGCTGCAAATTCGTCTGCAGTAAGACCCAGACGCGCTCGAGCAGCGCCAAGTTCAGATGCGGTTATCGTGGTCGGCATGATGATGCGGCTGCCAGGGAAAGGTGTAGCAGAGACTCAACTTTGTCGCCTGGTGCATCAACCCGCAATGAGCTCGTCCGCCAAGAATCAAAGGGCAGAACGACGTGGGTCGCCCTGCCCCTTTTGACTCCAGACGGAATCTCAGATGTCCAGGTTCGAGACGAACTGCGCGTTCTTTTCGATGAACTCGCGCCGCGGCTCGACGTCGTCGCCCATGAGTGTTTGGAAAACACTGTCGGCGAGCACCGCGTCCTCCATCGCCACCTTGAGGAGCGTGCGACGCTCCGGATCCATCGTCGTGTCGAAGAGCTGATCCTTGTTCATCTCACCCAGACCCTTGTAGCGCTGGATGTTGATGTTTCCCTTACCATCGCCGTTGCCGCCACCGCCGAAGCGCTTCACAATCTCATCGCGCTCCTTGAGGTCGTACGCGTAGAACGCCTCCTTCCCCTTTGCGATGCGGAAAAGTGGCGGTTGCGCGATGTACATGTAGCCGGCGTCGATCAGCTCCGGCATCTGGCGGAAGAAGAACGTGAGCAGCAGCGTGCGAATGTGCGCGCCGTCCACATCCGCGTCCGTCATGATGATGATCTTGTGATAGCGCGCGCGTCCGATCTCGAACTCTTCCTTGATGCCGGTGCCGATCGCGGTGATGATGGTTCGGATTTCTTCGTTCGAGAGCACCTTGTCGATGCGCGCCTTTTCGACGTTGATGATCTTTCCGCGGAGCGGCAGAATCGCCTGGAACTCGCGCTTGCGTCCCTGCTTCGCCGAGCCGCCAGCCGAGTCGCCCTCGACGAGGTACAGTTCACAGAGCGCGGGATCGGTCAGTGTGCAGTCGGCCAGCTTACCGGGCAGGTGGCCCACATCGAGCGCCGACTTCTTCCGCGTGAGATCGCGCGCCTTACGAGCCGCTTCGCGCGCGCGCGCCGCCGACACTGCCTTCTCGACGATGATATTGGCCGATCGCGGATGCTCGTCGAGATAGGAGCCGAGCCACTCGTTGACGACGGTCTTCACCGCCGACTCGACCTCGGAGTTGCCGAGCTTCGTTTTGGTCTGCCCCTCGAACTGCGGCTCGCGTACCTTGACCGACAACACTGCCGTCAATCCTTCGCGAACGTCATCGCCCGACAGTGTGAAGTCCGCCTTTTTCAGGAAACCGCCCTTCTGCGCGTACTGATTGATGACGCGCGTCAGCGCCGCCTTGAAGCCCGTTAGGTGCGTGCCCCCCTCGTGCGTGTTGATGTTGTTCACGAACGAGAACACGGTGTCGTTGTAGCCGTCGTTGTATTGCAGGGCGAGCTCGATCCCGATGTCGTCCTTCGTCGTCTCGCAGTAGATGACCTCGGCGTGCAGCGGTTTGCGCTTGTCGTTCAGGTGCTGCACGAACTCCTTCAGGCCACCTTTGGCGTGGAAGGTCTCCTCTTTCTCCTCGCCCGGACGCTCGTCTTTGAGCGTGATGACAACGCCCTTGTTGAGGAACGAGAGCTCGCGCAATCGCATCGCGAGTGTATCGAATCGATAAACCAGATCGGTGAAGATCTGATCGTCCGGCTTGAAGTAGACCGTCGTGCCGCTCTCTTTCTTTGGCACCTCGCGCAGAACCTTGAGCTTGGTTTTGGTGTTACCGCGCTCGAAGTCCATGTAATACTCTTTGCCGTCGCGCTTCACCCACACCTTGAGCTTTTCCGACAGCGCGTTGACGACGGACACGCCGACACCGTGCAAGCCGCCGGAGACTTTGTACGTGTTCTTGTCGAATTTGCCGCCGGCGTGAAGCACCGTCATCGCGAGCTCGACGCCCGGCATCTTCTCCGTCGGGTGAATGTCGACGGGAATGCCACGCCCGTTGTCTTCGACGGTGATCGAATTATCCTGGTGAATCACGGCCGAGATGCGATCGGCGTAGCCGACGAGCGCTTCGTCGATCGAGTTGTCGACGACCTCGTAGACCAGGTGGTGGAGCCCGCGCTCCGACGTCGATCCGATGTACATGCCGGGGCGTTTTCGAACAGCCTCGAGCCCCTTGAGGACTTGGATCTGTCCGGCATCGTATCGCTCGCCAGACTGCGCTTGCTCAGTTCCTTTCGCCATGAAATACCGCCTCGATCACATCCGAAGAAAATCCGAAAATTTGCGCCGGTCCAACCTGAAAAAGCTAACCTCCGACACAGCGTATCGCAACCCGTGATTTCCGCTGCAAACTTCATTGCCCCAACGACTTATCACTTTTCGCCGAGCTCCGCTTCCATGAACACCGGCGGGCCCGTCGCCTCAACGCGCCAACTGCCAGCGTATCCTCCTGATCGGAGCCCGTTTTGCCCTCGTATTGAGCGACCTCAGGAGCTCCGGCTCCAACAACGACAGCTCGTTCATCCACGCGTTCGTCTGCACCGCGACGAAGAGCGTCCCATTCGCGGAAATCGAGAGCGGCTCCGTCACGGCCGCGATCTGATCGCCTACCAGCCGCGCCCACTCGGGAATGATCCCAGCCTGTTCGACGCGATCCCGCAGTCCGCGTTGGTCGAGGAAATTGGCGACGACGTTCGCGACGGGCTCGGGCTTCCTCTTCTTCCGCTCACTCACCGCGTAAGGCTCCGGCCGTGATTCGAAAACGCTGAAGCTTCGGCAAGCCGCCCGGAACGTCGGTCTCGCGCGGCACGGCGAGAATCGTCTGGCCCAGCCCGCTCTCCGACAGCAGGTCGACAATGCGCTGCGTCCGCGGCGCGTCGAGCTCGGCGAAGGGATCGTCGAGCAGAACCAGCGGAGCGCCGCCGCGTCGGTCGTGTAACGTCGCGGCTTCGAGCAGCCGTAGCGCGATCGCCGCCGTGCGCTGCTGACCCGCCGAGCCGAAGACGCGCAGCTCGCGTGACACGCCGTCCGCGCCCGCGATCGTGATGAGCAAATCATCACGGTGTGGACCGGAACGCGTGAGGCCAAAGCGCAGGTCGGCGGTGCGCTGCTGCTCGAAGAGTCGCGCCAGCGAGGCGCGGCGATCGGTGCCCTCGAGTGGGGGAGCCGCGCTCGCATAGCGGATGGCGAGGGCGTCGCCGCCAATCGTGCGCGCGAGATCGGCGAAGCGTGTCGCGACGCTCTCCACCCAGCCTTCGCGCTCGGCCCAGAGCACTGTGCCGTACTCGGCGAGTGGCTCCTCCCAGACCTCGACGCGCGCGTCGGTGCGGGCGGCCGGAAGACGCGCCATATCCCGCAACGCGGCGTTTCGCCTGACGAGCGCAGCCCGGTATCGCTGCAGCGCGCGCAGGTAGGCCCGCGAGCTCACGGCAAGCAGGATGTCGAGGAATCGCCGGCGGAGGGCGGGTGCGCCCGCGACGAGCTCCACGTCCGTGGGCGAAAACATCGCCACGGGCATCGCCCCGACCGCGTCACCCAGCCGCTCGCAGACGACGCCGTCGAGCCGAACGCGTTTTCGTTTGCCGACGCGCTCGAAGCCGACACCGATCTCACTCACGCGATCGCTCGCGACGTGAGCACCGAGATGAAATCCAGCGGTGCCGAAACGGACAAGATCCTGATCGCGAGCCCCTCGCACCGATCGGAGCAGCTGCAAGTAGTAGATCGCCTCCAGCAGGTTCGTCTTCCCCTGACCATTCTGCCCGACGATGAGCATCCCGTTCCCGGGAAGCGTCAAGTCGATACGTTCGAGATTGCGAAAGTCGCGGATCGAGAGTGTATCGATCCGCGCCGCGGTGGCCACGCTGCTCACGCGCCGGCGAATCGGGGCGGTCGCTTTTCCAGAAATGCTCGCGTGCCTTCCGCCGTGTCGCGCGTCGAGATGAGCACGCCGAAGCACGTCGCCTCGAGCGCGAGCGCGTCGTCGAGTGGCATCTCCAGACCGCGGTCGACCATCTCGATGCAGGCGGCGAGGCCGAGCGGCGCATTCATGAGCATTTGCTGAATCATCGCCGCCGCGATGGCGAGCAGCTGATCGCCCGGCACCACACGATTCACGAGCCCGATGCGATGGGCTTCCTGCGCGTCGATCATCTCCCCCGTGAGGAGCAGCTGCAACGCGCGCCCGCGCCCGACGAGTCGTGGCAACCGCTGCGTCCCGCCGTACCCCGGAATGAGGCCGAGCTTCGACTCCGGCTGCCCGAACTTCGCTGCTTCGGATGCAATGCGAATGTGACACGCCATCGCCAGCTCGCAGCCGCCGCCGAGCGCAAATCCATTCACCGCGGCGACCGTTGGTTTAGAGCACGTCTCGAAGCGCCGGAAGATCTCCTGGCCGCGACGCGCCAGTCGCTGGCCCTCGAGCGCACTCTGGCCCGACAACTCGGAGATGTCCGCACCCGCAATGAACGCGCGACCAGCCCCGGTGAGAATCACGCCCGCCACGTCATCGCGCGATTGCAACTCGTCGATGGCCACTCCGAGCTCGCCGATCGTTACTCCGTTCAACGCGTTCAGCTTGTCGGGGCGGTTGACCGTCAGCGTCGCGATGCGATCCTGGACGGACAACGTCAAATGCTGGTAAGCCATGGTGTGCCAGCGGGGAGGGAAAGGCGAAGACGAGACTCGAGAAAGGCGGGAACGACGGTCGCGAGGAATCTAATTGACTCGGGTCTCCTTCTTGCCCTCCCCTACTGTCGTATGGCGACCAAGTGGTTACTCCGCCAAGGCACGAAGCGATCGGGTTTTCGCTACGTCGACGAAGCGGGCCGCGCCGTCCGGGACAAGCGCACGCTTCATCGCATCGACACACTGCGGATTCCGCCGGCGTGGCGCGACGTGCGCATTGCCGCGAGTGCGCAGAGTCGCATCCAGGCATGGGGCTACGACGCGCGCAACCGAAGGCAATATCGCTACCACGAGCGCGCCGTCGAGCGCAGAGAGCTGCGGAAGTATTACCGAGTGCGTGAGCTTGCCAAGTCGTTGCCGCAAATGCGGGCCGTGCTCCGCCGCGATGCCGCGCAGCGCCGACTCTCCCGCGAGACGGTCGCAGCGACGGTGCTGCGGCTCATCAGTGAAAGCTTTTGCCGCGTTGGCGGCGAGCGGTATGCCCGCGAAAATGGCACGTTCGGCATAACGACGCTGCGCAAGAAGCATGTATCGATCGATGGCGATTGCGTCGTTCTCTCATACCTCGGCAAGAGCAACAAGAAGCAACGCCAGGTGATCGTGAGCCGCGAGCTCTCCAAGCTGGTCGCACGGCAGCTCGCCGCGCCGGGCTCGCGCCTCTTCCGCTATCGCAGCGTCGACGGCGGCTGGTGCGACGTCACGGCGCGCGATGTGAACAACTACCTGCACGATCGACTCGGCCGACAGTTCAGTGCGAAAGACTTTCGCACGTGGGGCGGGACGCTCCGCGCGGCGACCGTGCTCGCCGAACTGGGCGCACCACACAGCGAGCGCGAAGCCAAACGCAACGTCGCGCTCGCGATGCGACTCGTGTCGTCGGAGCTCGGCAACACACCGACGATTTGCCGGAAGTCGTACGTGCATCCCATCGTGATCGCGCGTTACGTCGACGAGGGTGACGCGATCGCATTTCCACCAGCGCGCCGTGCCGCCGCAAATCGAGGCCAGGCACATTCACCCGAAGAGCGAGCCCTCATCGGTTTCCTCGATCGCCATTTCCCCGAGCGCCGTCGACGTCCGCGGCACGAGGAGGAGGACGAGCGAGACGCTGCCTGATGCACGCACTCCGGCGGAACTTCGCTTCTCCCGATGACACGATGACTAACTTTCCCCGGTGCAAATCATTGAAGCCGTGCGCTGGTCCGATGATGGGCTCGGCGTGCGCATCATCGATCAGCGTCTACTTCCCGGCCAGCTCGTCGAGCGCGACCTTCGGACCCTGGACGACGTAACGGACGCCATCCGCACGTTAGCCGTGCGTGGCGCGCCCGCGATCGGCATCGCCGGCGCCATGGGACTCGTCGTCGCGCTGGCGCCTAACGCGAGAGGTACACGCGAGGCGCTGCTCACGCGTGCAGGCCAGGCGTCGTCCGCGATTCGAGCGACGCGGCCGACGGCGGTGAATCTTCCGTGGGCACTCGATCGCATGCTGCGGTGCGCCGAGCGAGTGAGCGGCGATGGCATGGCGATCATCGCCGCGTTACATGACGAAGCGTCGTCGATTCTCGAGGACGATCGCCGCATGTGTCGGCGGATCGGCGAGCACGGCGCACCGTTGTTGAGAGACGGCGCTCGCGTTCTCACACACTGCAACGCCGGCGCGCTCGCGACCGGCGGCATTGGCACCGCCCTCGCCGCCATCTACGTCGCCGTCGAGAATGGTCGTTCGGTGGAAGTCTTCGTCGACGAATCACGGCCGTTACTCCAGGGCAGCCGGCTCACCGCGTGGGAGCTACAGCGCGCCGGCATTCAGGTCACCGTGCTGGCGGACGGTATGGCGGCGTCCCTCCTGCGCGAGCGGGGAATCGATCTCTGTCTCGTCGGCGCTGATCGGATCGCCGCGAACGGCGATGTTGCCAACAAGATCGGGACATACAACCTTGCGATCGCCTCGCGGTACCACGATGTGCCATTCATTGTCGCCGCGCCGACCTCGACGCTCGATCCGGCAACCGAACGCGGCAGCGACATCGTCATCGAGCAGCGAAACGCGGACGAAATAACACACCTCGGCACCACCATGACGACGCCGGCCGGTGTCTGCATCTATAATCCAGCATTCGATGTCACGCCCGCGGATCTGGTGACGGCGATCGTCACCGACCGCGGCGTTCACCGCCCGCCGTATCGACTTGGATGACCGTTAGGCAGAGCAAGCTCGCGCAGGACCTCGAGAGACACTGCCGCGCCCTTTCGGCATGCCGGCGATGCGAGCTCCGCGATGTTCAGCCGATCGTGTCGCTCGCGCGACGCCCGCGCGTGATGCTCGTCGGTCAGGCACCCGGCCGGGTCGAGAGCGGCGGTGGACACGCGTTCGCCGGACGAGCAGGCAAGACGCTCTTCAGATGGTTCGAGCGAATCGGACTGGACGAGGCGACCGCGCGCGATCGCATCTACATCGCCGCCGTCACTCGCTGCTACCCCGGACCGAGTCCGAGCGGCCGTGGTGATCGCGTGCCGTCGCTCGATGAGCGTGCGAACTGCGCAGGCTGGCTCGACGCGGAACTACAGCTCCTTCGGCCGCGGCTCTTGATTCCGGTTGGCCGGCTGGCGATCGAACGCTTTCTGCCCCGGCTTCCGCTCGAGGACTTGATCGGCCGCGAGCACATGGTCGATCATGTCGCTGGGCAGTGCGTCGCGATACCGCTGCCGCATCCCTCTGGCGCGAGCAGCTGGATCCATCAGGGCGATCATGGCTTGCTGCTGGCTGGTTCGCTCCAGTTGATCGGCGCGCGCCTCGGCCAACTCGGTGTCGTTCGAAGAGCTAGCGCGCAGAACGTCGCCTGAAATGCTTCGACTCCTTCTCGTCTTACAACTCCACGGTCCCGGTGACCATCCGGGTGGCGACAGCTGGTTTGGCGTGGACAAGGTGAAGCACTTCTTCATGGGCGCCTTCGTGCAGAGCGTAGGCTACAGTGCGGTTCGTGCCACTGGCGCAAGCCATAGTGCGTCATTGGTTGCCGCGACGGGGATCACTGCAGCAGTGAGCGTGGGGAAAGAAGTATGGGATGCGCACAGCGGAGGAACGCCGAGCGTGCGGGATCTCACATGGGACGCGGCGGGGGCGGCAGCGGCGACGCTTCTGCTCCAGCAGTCGGTCCGATGAGGACCGGGCGACGAGTGCTTGCCTTATATTGCGCCAGGTTGAACTATCGACGGGCTCGGCGATTTACCGGTGGACCCTCCAACCGTTCCGACGCATGGCCAAACCGCCAAGTCCGGTGCCCACTCATGAGCAGCCGTCGAGTGAATCGTTGCACGATCGCCGGTCCAACCCGGAGCTCCGACGACTGATCGAGGAAATGCTGGAGCGAGTTCGGCAAATGAATCGCAACATCGGCGTCTGGAGTCCCGAGGAGCGTGCGCGTGCGGAGGCCGACCTGGACTCGGTGATGGCACGCGTGCGGCGGCTCGCGGGTGAGCGCCGCGGGTGATGCATCGTTTGGAATTGCCTAACGGATTACGGACATGAAAGCGCGAACGAAGTTTTTGCTCGGTGGCCTGCTGGTCCTTGGCCCGGTCGGCTACCTGATGGCGAGCTCGATCAAGCAGACCGGCGTCTATTACATGACGCCGACCGAGCTTTCGGCAAAGCTCGCGGCCGATTCGACCTTCCGCGACGTTGGCGTGAAGGTGGGGGCGCGTGTCGTGCCGGGCTCGATTCAGCGCGATCCAGGCGGACGTGAGTACGCTTTCCGCGTGACCGATGGCGCGCGAACGTTGCCAGTCGTGTATCGCGGGATCGCGCCCGACACGTTCACCGATAGCGTCGACGTCGTCGTCGAGGGACGTATGGGGCGTGACGGCACCTTCCGCGCGACGACCTTGCTCGCAAAGTGCGCGTCTCGCTATGAGAACGCTCCGGAGAAATACCGCGACACGCCCGGCTACAAGAGCGCGGCCGGCGGAGGATCACGCGCGTGATTCTCATTGGGGAGTTGGCATTGTGGGTTGGGCTCCTGATGGCGGCCTGGGCGACGACGGTCTCCTTCGCCGGCGGCGCCCTTCAGCGCGACGATCTGATCGCAAGCGGGAGACGCGCGATCTACGCGACCTTCGCCATGGTGCTCGCCGCATCGATCGGTCTGTGGACGGCGCTGCTCTCGCGGGATTTCTCGCTCGAGTACGTGGCCGGTCACATCAGCGCCAACATGCCGAACGTCTACGTCTTCACGGCGTTCTGGAGCGGTCAGGCCGGCTCGATGCTTTTCTGGGCTCTGATCCTGTCCCTCTATTCGGCGATCGCCGTCTACGCGAATCGTGACCGCAATCGAGCGCTCATTCCGTATGCAGCCGGCACGTTAGGCGCGATTCTCGTTTTCTTCCTCGCGACGACGTGCTTCAAGGCGAATCCATTCGCGCGCCTCGACTGGACGCCGATGGATGGCCGGGGAATGAATCCGCAGCTCCAGAATCCGGGGATGGCGATCCACCCACCCAACCTCTACCTCGGCTACGTTGCGACGGCGATACCGTTCGCGTTCGCCATCGCGGCGCTGATCACGCGCCGACTCGACGCCGAATGGCTCGCGGTCGTTAGGCGATGGTCGCTGCTTTCCTGGTTCTTCCTCACCTGTGGCATTGTGCTCGGCATGTGGTGGGCATACGTCGAACTGGGATGGGGCGGCTATTGGGCATGGGATCCGGTCGAGAATGCATCGTTCCTGCCGTGGCTTACCGGCACCGCGTTCCTGCATTCGATCATGATTCAGGAAAAGCGGGGGATGCTGCGCAAGTGGAATGTCGTGCTCGTCGTCGTAACCTTCCTGCTCTCGATCTTCGGTACGTTCATAACGCGCAGCGGAGTGGTCGAGAGCGTACACTCGTTTGCGCAGTCGCCAGTGGGATCGTGGTTCGGCGCGTTCTTCTTCCTTGCGACAGGCACGACGATCTATCTCGTTGCAACGCGTCTCAAGAGCCTCGAGGCGAAGGCGGAGCTCGAGAGCATGGTGAGCCGTGAGGCGGCATTCCTGTACAACAATCTTGTCCTCGTCGGGATCGCGTTCGCCGTGCTGTGGGGGACGCTGTTCCCGATCCTGTCCGAATGGGTGCGGGGACAGAAGATCACCGTGGGACCGCCCTTCTTTAACGCGGTGAATCGCCCGCTCGGGTTGTTGCTGCTCGCGCTCACGGGGATCGGGCCACTCATTGCCTGGCGCAAAGCATCGACGGCGAATCTCAAGCGGCAATTTCTGGTGCCGGCGCTCAGTGCTGTCGTGTTCGGCGGCCTGCTCGCGGCGTTAGGCATGGGGCGCGGGTACGCGATCGTGACCTATACCCTCGCGGCCTTCGTCTCCGCAACGATCATCCAGGAGTTCTACAAGGGGGTTTCGGCGCGACGGTCCATTCACGGCGAGAGCATTCCCGTTGGATTCGTCAGGCTCGTCGCGCGGAATCGCCGGCGCTACGGCGGTTACATCGTTCATGCCGGAATCGTGATGCTCTTCGCCGCGTTCGCGGGGCTCGCGTTCAAGAGCGAGTACGATATCACGCTGCGGACGGGACAGGAGTTTGAGACGAATGATCCCTACGGCCATCACTGGCGCTTCGTCAGCCAGGGCGCTTCGACTGACAAGCGTGAGAATCGCATGGTCACGTCTGTCGCCCTCGAGACGTTCCGTGATGGGCAACCGACGGGGTTCATCAAGTCGGAGAAGCGCCAGTATTTCGACAGCGCCGAGCGGCCGACGTTCGACCCGTCGACCGAAGTCGGCATCCGGACGACGGCGAAATTGGACACGTACGTCGTGCTTGCGGGCGTTCGCGGAGACGTCGCCGAGCTGCGCGTGACCTTCAACCCGCTCGTCGTGTGGGTGTGGCTCGGTGGCGCGCTCATGGCGATCGGCGGCTTGATTGTCATGTGGCCCCAGGCCGAACGGCGCCGTGTTCGTCAGGCAGGCTACGTGTCCGTGCTCGCGCCGGCCCACGCCGAGCCCGTTGCCGCGGCCATGGTTTGAGTTGAGTAATTGCTGATGCAACGGCGGGACTTTCTCACGCGTGCCATCGCGGGGGCAGCCGGAGTGGCCCTTGCCCCCTCGCTCGGTGCGCAGGCGCCGCAAGCCGGGAGCCGACTCGATTCGGCCAACCTGTTCGCGATGGATCAATCCGCGTCGCGGCCAGTCCGTCTGCCGCCGAAGCCAGGGGCGCGCATCGTCGTCAGCGCCGCGGAGCGGGACGACCTCGAGCACCGCATCCGCTGCCAGTGCGGGTGCACGCTCGACGTCTACACGTGTCGTACGACTGATTTCACCTGCCAGGTGTCTCCAGGGATGCACCGCGACGTCATGGCGCTCGTCTCCGGCGGCTACAGTGCGCAGGAGATCATCGAGGCGTTCGTGGGCACCTATGGTGAGCGAGTGCTCATGGCGCCGCCGGCAGCAGGATTCAATCTCTTCGGCTGGCTCGCGCCATTTGTCGCGCTCGCGGGCGGGGCGGCGTTCGTCCTCGTCGTGTTGCGCAACTGGAAGAAGACGACGCCCGCGGTCGTGTCCGCGCCGAAGCGATCCGCGCGTCCCGAAGGCGCAACCGATGACGAGATCGCACGGCTCGAACAAGCAGTGCGCGACGATCGATGAGCGCAGCGATCGCTGCGCTCGTCGTGGGCACGCTGCTCGCCATTGGCGCGCTCGGCTTCGTCTTATACCCGCTCTTCTTCGAGCCGGCACGGTCGCGCCCGGTAGCCGCGACGAAGCGTCCGCGTGCCTTGTCCGACGACATCGCGGTCGCCGCGCTCCGGGAGATCGAGTTCGATCGTGCGACTGGCAAGCTCTCCGAGGCAGACTACGCGCAGCTCAAAGAGCAGTACACTCGTCAGGCACTCGCGAGCATGCGAGCGTCGGTTCCACACTCCGAGACCGACGCCGCCAACGACGACGATGTCGAGACGGCGATCCGGGCCTATCGAGCGGCGCGTCCGACGTGTGCGGTGCACGGACCACGGCCGGAGCCGAACGCGATCTTCTGCTCCGAGTGCGGTCGCTATCTGGCGGGGCGCTGCGAGCAGTGCGGACGGCACGTCGAGGAGCCAGGCGCGCGTTATTGCGCGGCGTGCGGCCATCGACTCGCGGCATGAGCAGACACTCAAGATACCAAAAGCCCCGGACGACGACTCGTCCGGGGCTTTCTGTTCGAACCAGATAGAACTTATTCGCTCTTCTTCGCGGCCGTGCTGTCGGTCTTGGCCTTGGTCGACTTCTTGGCCCTCTTCGACTTGGTGCTGGCCGTCTTGGCCGACGCTTCCGACTTGGGCGCAGCGGCGCTGGCGGAGGCCGATTTCTTGGACGACTTGGCGCCCTTCTTCGCAGCGGCGGTCGTGTCCGGCTTCGCCTGCTGCGTGGCCTGGGCGTGGAGCCGTGGAGCAACAGCAAGCATCAGAGCCGCGGCAGCCGCGGCGATGGTGAGGCGCTTCATACTTCCTCCGAAAGGGTGGGTGGGGGCACACGAGAAAACGTGGCCTGACATCATCGACCCTCGCTTTCACCGGGGCGTCACAGTCTTGGCGGGAAGCGCGTAACTGCCTGACGGCGCAGCTGATCGAGGGCGCAACCGACGCACGGCGTTGCCCCGTATGGCGGCGTTGTCTCTTATCGCTCGATCGAGGCGAGTCGTCTCAACGCAACACGAATCGGAACGAGCGTCGAGCACAGACAGAGCCCGGCGGCGAGGCCGAAGCCGAGGACCATCTCGCCAATGTCGCTTGGGCCCCCAAAAGCGCGGGCGCTCAAATAGCCGTACACCGGACGCGCTTCGAGGACCACGACGCCGCCGATGACCGCCACCGACGCCATCATGAAGAGAAGGCCGCCGAACGAGGTTGGAATCTGCGCGGCGTTCTCGGTTTCGAATTGCGGAAACAGCGTTCCAAAGCCAAGGGCGAGACCCGCGAGCGCAAGCGTCATCGCCGCGATGGTCACGACCGACACCACGAACATGAACGCGCTCACCTGGAGCAGATAGTTCGTCACGCCGACGATGACGAGGGCCAGCACGAGAAGGGGCAGCGTTCCGACCCAGAACTTCGACCACAGCAGATCGCGCACGGACATGGGGCTCGATCGCAGCAGCCACAGCGTACGCCCCTCGAGGCTCACTCCAGGGAAAATAAAGCGCGCGGCGATGGAGGCGAGCACAAAGCCAGCCAGAACGAGATTCAAAAAGGGCACGACATTGCGCAGGAAAAACGTCATGCCGTCGCCCTTCAGCGGGAGAAACTTGATGTTGAACACATACACGACGACCAGCACTGCAAGAAGCAGCAGCTGCGACCACTGCGTGGTGTCGCGAAAGAAGACTCGCAGCTCTTTGAGGACGAGCTCCCGACGTAACACGCCTAACGGTGCGAGTGCCCAATCGGCGAACCGGCGCAGCAGCGTCCCCCGCACCCACCGTTCGGCGCTCTCCTGCGCCTTGCTGAAGCCTTGGGGATACAGGCGCCAGTGCAGCAGCGCGCCGAGTACGACCGCTGCCGCAGCAGTCGACCAGAGCAGATACCAGGGAAGGAGATCGATCTTGTAGGTGAGCCATGCCATCGTTGCGCGCTGCACCCACTCGCTAGGCAGCAGCGGCGACGTCGGCGTCCGCAGCAGCGTGATGAAATCGACGAGCGAGCGAAAACCCTCGGGCTTGGCGAAGCGCTCCGGCCGGACGAGGCGGAAGAGTAGTACGATTCCGCTCGCCGTCAGAATCGCGATCACGCTCAGGATATCGCGGGTCCGCCGCGCCGGGAAAATGTTGACGAGGAGAAGGGTGACGGCGGAGCCGATTGCCGCGGGAATGACGAAGAAGGGAATCAGCAGCGCGGCGACGACGAGCGGAAAAAACCAGCCACCAGAGAACACCACGCCGAACGCCGCGAAAAGCGGTACGGCCATCAGCAAGACCATCCAGCTCGAGTACACGAGCGTCTCGAGCAGTTTCGCGCCATACAACTTGAGCCAATCGACTGGTCCGGCGACCAGAAGGTCGAGGTCTCGCGCGAGAAAAAAGCTCGAGAGCGCGGTGATGACGTTCGACAGCAGCAAGATCGAGAAGAAGCCGATGAGAATCAGGCCGAGCAGCTTCCCCGCGAGCAACGGACCAATCTCCTGCACGTCCCGGAAATACCGCAGCAGCCGAAAGACGACGCCGAAGATGAACGCCCAGAAGAACACACCGAAAACTCCGAGGACGAGCCAACGCGCGCCGCGACGGCGCTCGCCAGCGAGCGCGCGCGATTTCGCCGTTAGGTATTTCGGCAATAGCAGGTGAAGAAGTCCAGGATTCGGTACGCCGACTGGCTCCGTGTCCGCTCTCGGATCCACGTTCAGCCCTCTACGCGTTCAAGACCGCGACCAGTTCGCGCGCCGCGTTCTCGCCTGTGAGCTTGAGGAAGATGTGCTCGAGGCCCGTTGCGCCTGCTTCGGCATCGCGGCGCAGCTCGTCCATGGTGCCGCACGCGCGAATCTTCCCGCCCTGGATGATCCCGATCCGATCACACAACGCCTGCGCGACCTCGAGCGTGTGCGTCGACATCATTATCGTATGGCCGCGACGCGTGTACTCGCGGAAGAGATCCTTCAGGATCTTTGCCGCTTTCGGATCGAGACCGACCATCGGCTCATCGACGACGATGACGTCGGGACGATGAACGAACGCGCTCGAGATGATCAGTTTCTGGCGCATGCCGTGGCTATAGCTCTCGACCAGCTCGTCGCGCCACTCCTCGAGGTCGAACAGTGCAAGCAGTTCGCGCGCGCGATGGTCGATTTTTGGGCCGCTCTGATCGTAGAGTCCGGCCACGAATCGGAGGAATTCCGCGCCGGTGAGCTTTTCGTATATGAAAGGGCGATCCGGAATGAATCCGAGCTTGGACTTGGCCGCCGTCGGATCGGCGACGATGTCGATGCCCGCGATCTCGATGCGGCCGGCGGTAGGACGCAGGATACCAGCGATCATGCGGAGCGTCGTCGTCTTGCCAGCGCCGTTAGGCCCGAGAAACCCAAACAGCTCACCGCGCGGCACCGAAAGATCGATGCTGTCGACGGCGGTGAACGAGCCGTAGCGCTTGGACAGGGACGAGAGCCGGATCATCGGAGAGCCTAGGGGCTAGGGGATTAGGGGCTAGAGAAACGAGCCGGATCGATACACCCGAGCCCCCAGGCTCTAGCCCCTCAGTACGTTGAGTTTCAGTCTTCCCATTAGACGAATCATCTCGGCCTGGCGTCCCAAGCCGCCCACGGTGAAGCGCAGGTGCGCAGCGTCGGCGGGGAATTCGCCAAAGGTCGGATCGACCGATACCCAGTCGCGAAGGAAGACCTCCGGCCACGCATGGTAGTAGAACTTGCCGTCGATGTAGGCGAGGCCCGCGTCGACGCGCGCTGGGATGCCTGCCGCTCGCGCCAGCGCGACGAACAATTGCGCGTGCTCGTTGCAGTCCCCGCCGCGCGCCCGTAGCACCTGAAGTGCGCTGGGAATACCAAAAGTGATACGCTTCGTGAGCGAATCATAAACCCACTGATTGATTCGCTGGGCGACGATGCGTGGATCGTGCTGGCCGCGCGCAAGCCGCCGCGCCAAACGCACGATGTCCGGGTGATTGCTCTGTACGAGCGGCTCGGCCATCGTGAGCTCCGGCAGTATCTTCCGGCCGCCGTCGGGCAGCGCATATGGCGCAGCGAGTGCTTCCGGTGGTTCTCGCGTCACGATCATCGTGTCGCCGTGCATGCTCTGGCGCGGGCTACGGAGATCGAAGCCGCGGAGGTCGGCGTTGCCTAACGTGACACGGAGCGATGCAATGTTCGGATCGACGCGCCGATTCGCACCGATCGCGGTCGTCTCGAGAATGTCGCGGTCCTCCGAGATCGGCTCCGCCACGACGCGCTTGACCGTCGAGAGTCGCCAGTTCTCGAATGCCACCTCGTACGGCGAACGTCGCAACTCGAATCCCAGCTGTGACGTCTGAATGACTCGTCCCTGCTCGTCGATCCAGCCCGAGAAGCCGGCCGCGCCTGCGCCCGTATCGGTGACGACTTGGTAGGCACGCAACGTGTCGGGCTGTACGCCATGCCAGATCTCCGTCGCTCGATCGAGCGCCGAGCTGTCGTTCACAACGAAGCTCGATTCGGCGGCGATGCGGAGTGACACATCGCGCGGCGTGAGACCGACAGGATCGAAGACCGGCATGTTGTACTTGCGGCCAACCTTCGGTTGTTCGCCGAGGGCAACGGCGAGCGGGAGGAGCGTGGGCAGGAGAATCGGCCCGGAGAGCTTGATGCGCTGCGTGTCCACCGGCGCATCATTGCCGGTGGAAAGCATGAGAATCAGTAGGGAGTCACCGAGAACGCGACCGCGGGCCACGATTGGTCCCGCGTCAGCCTCGAAGGTGACGACGAAGGCCTTCGTCCGCAGCGCGCGCGTGAGCACGACATGGGTGCGCGCCGACGCGCGATGCGTTCGGCCGCCCACCGGCAAATCGGCGACGAGGTAGTCGTCGACCGAGATCGTCGTCGTCGCCGTGTCGATCGAGGACGACGCGAAGCCAATCTGCCGATTGCCCTGCATCACCGCGTAATACACCGCGCCCGGCGAAACGCGCATCGCTGCTTCCGCGAGACGCTCCGTATTCGGCCGGAAGTACTCGCGCCTAACGAGAAATCCGAGCCCGCCCATCCAGAGCAGGAGCACGAGCAACGCCGCCAGCGCCCGCGGACTCGTGGGGCGGAGTCGCGTAGTCATGGGCCAATCCGGGCGAGCGCCAGTGACAGGGCTCGTTCTTCCTCAGGCGTTTCGGCGACGAGCGTGATCGATTCGGGATAGCGTGCACCGAGCAGGTGCTGAGAAATCACACCAAGCATGATCTTCGCGCTCTCGTCGACCTCGAGATTGCCGGCGCCGAGTCCAAAAGGCGGGATGGCGACATCCTTGATCTGCCACGACTCGACGCGTTGCAGCGCGCTCGTCAGCGCTCGACGCACGGAATCGGAGGTCACGCGCTCGTTGCGACTCATTACAACGGCGTGCACGAGCAACTTCGCGGAAAGCGCTCCCGCCGCCGTGACGACGGCCGCACCGACCGGCAGCGGCTCTTGAAGACGAATCTGATCGTGCAATTGCGCCCCCGCGGCGAGCTCGAGCCGCCGGAGAAGCGGTGTCGTCGCACCGAGATCTTCGTTCACCGGCCGGACGATTGCCTCTCCGTCGAAGAACGCGAGATCATCGATGCGGACTCGAATCACCGTCGTTGGGCTTCTCGGGCTCTCTGGTATGCGGCGGTGGCTTCGGCCGGCCGCCCTAGCTTGTCGAGGACGATTCCGACGCCCTTCAGGGCACGGTAGTTCGACGGCTGGAGCTTGGCGGCTTCTTCATATGACGCCAACGCAAGCTTGTGCTGGTCCGTCTGGTTGTACGCCTCGCCCAGGTAATAGTGCCCTTGGGGATTGGATGGATCGAGCTCCGCCGCGCGTTGCAATGGCTCTATGGCTTCACGCCACCGCGCCTTCTTGCAAAAGAGCACGCCGAGGTTGAACAGCACCTCGGCGCTGTCGACATCGATCTTCGCCGCGCGGCGAAGGTCTGCCTCGGCCTGCTCATACCGCTGCAGTGCCATCTGGACCGCGGCGCGTCCACAAAGCAGCGACACATCGTCAGGTTGGGCGTCGATGGCGCGTCCGAGCTCCCCGAGCGCGCCGAGGAAGTCGCCGTTTTGCTCGAGAACATCGGCGAGCCCGCGACGCGCGCTGACGTCATCCGGATGACGCGTGAGATGTGCGCGATATGCGCTTGCCGCTTCCATGAGATCCCCGTTGTTCGCGAGCTCCGCCGCCCGTGCGACCGGATCATTCTCGCGCTGCGCTCGATCGGCTGGCCCGCTGCTCGCATCCGCGAGCGGCGCGGGAACCGGTGCGGCGCTACGATCGATCTCCATCGGTATTTGCTCAGGCGGCTGCTGTGGACTCCGAGCTTCACGATTCGCATCGGAGCGGTCCGTTGGGTTCTTCGACTGCGTCATCTTCACGTCAAGGCCAAAGAAGTCTCGCCATTGATCCAATCGAGGTATTTGCCTAACCCTGCCGAAACCGGCAGCGCGAGCAGCTCCGGCACTTTGTACGGATGCAGCTCGCCAAAAGCAGTTTGCAACGATTCCAATCGCGCCGATCGCGTCTTGAGGAGTACGACCACTTCACGCTCGTCGGCAATCTTGCTTTGCCAGCGATAAAGCGACCGAGCGGCGGGAAGAAGTGTCCCGCAGGCGATCAGCCGACGCTCGAGCAAGGTCCGTACGAATTTTACGGCCTCATCCTCGGAGGCGACGGTTGTGAGAACGACGATGGCGTCGGTGTGCACGTGGTGGATGGTGATTGGTGACTGGTGCAATGTATCGAGCCACCAGCAACCAACCACCAGCAACCTTCCGCCCACCACCGACCCTTTCCCTTGTCTCGATCCGGTTCGCGCCACAGCTTTCCCTGGCTATGGCAGAAGACGCACTGGTCATTCGCGGCGCGCGCGAGCACAATCTTCGGAACATCGACGTCAGGATCCCGCGCGATCGGCTGACGGTAGTCACCGGCCTGTCGGGTTCGGGAAAGTCCTCGCTGGCGTTCGATACGATCTACGCCGAGGGGCAGCGACGGTATGTCGAGTCGCTGTCGGCGTACGCGCGGCAGTTCCTCGGTCTCATGGAGAAGCCCGACGTCGACTCGATCGAAGGATTGTCGCCGGCGATCTCCATCGAACAGAAGTCGGCGGGCCACAATCCGAGATCGACGGTGGGCACGGTCACCGAGATCTACGATTACTTGCGTCTGCTGTACGCACGGGTCGGCACGCCGCACTGCCCGAACTGCGGCCGGCCCGTTCAGCGCCAGAGCGCCGGCCAGATCGCGGACATTATCCTATCATGGCCGGAAGGCGCGCGCATCGAGGTGCGAGCGCCGCTCGTGCAAGGTCGAAAGGGCGAGTTCCGCGAGCTTTTCGAGACGGTGCGCAAGCAAGGATTCATTCGCGCGTATGTCGATGGAGAGCTGATCGAAGTCTCCGATCCGCCGAAGCTCAATCGCCGTCAGAATCACACCATCGAGGTAGTGGTCGATCGTCTCGTCGTGCGCGCGGAAGATCGCGGACGACTCGCTGACTCGCTCGAGACGGCGCTGAAGCTCGCGGACGGACTCGTGCAGGTGAGCCGAGCGGAGGACGAGCACGTCGAGCTCTTCTCGGAACGGTATGGCTGCCCGACCTGCGGTATCTCGTTGCCGGAGCTCGAGCCGCGCCACTTCTCGTTCAACTCGCCCTTTGGCGCCTGCACCGCGTGTGGCGGTCTCGGCACGCGACGGCGTGTCAGCGAAGAGCTCATCCTCGGTGATCCGCGCATTTCGATTCTCGAGGGTGTGATAATTCCCTGGGGAGAGCCTCAGGGATATCTGCGCAAGATCGTACTGCCGGCGATCGCTCGCGCGCTCAAGTTCGATCTCAACGCGCCGTGGGGCGAGCTCCCGAAGAGCGTGCGCGACACGATCCTCGGCGGCGACGGCGGCAAGAAGAAGGGCGAGTTCGAGTGGGAAGGAGTGCTCGCCAACATCGAGCGTCGTTATGCAGAGACGGACTCGGACACCGTGCGGGCCGAGCTCGAGGCCTACATGGTTGCGGTGCCGTGTGCCGAGTGTGGCGGACGCCGGCTCAAGCGCGAAGCCCTTGCCGTGACCGTGGCCGACCGGAACATCGGGGAGCTCACGGAGCTTGCCGTCACGGAGGCGTTGGAGTTCTTCGAGAGGGTTCCGGTGCGCGGTCACGGACGTCCGGGCATCGATCCGGAGATCGCCGGTCCGATCCTCAAGGAAGTGCGCGAGCGGCTCCGTTTCCTCGTCGACGTGGGGTTGGACTATCTCACGTTAGGCAGAGCGGCCGAATCGCTCTCCGGCGGCGAGGCGCAACGCATTCGCCTGGCCACGCAGATTGGCTCGCGACTCGTGGGCGTGTTGTACATCCTCGATGAGCCGTCGATCGGGCTGCATCAGCGCGACAACGCCCGTCTCATCGCCACGCTCGAGCAGCTGCGCGACCTCGGAAACACCGTCATCGTCGTCGAGCACGACGAAGAGACGATGCGCGCCGCGGACTACATCATCGACCTTGGTCCTGGCGCCGGAAAGCACGGTGGAGAGGTGATCGCCGTGGGGACGATCCGCGACATCGTGCAGAACTCGAATTCGATCACGGGCAAGTACCTTAGCGGCGAGATGGAGATCCGCACGCCGAGTGGCCGCCGTTCTGTGGATCGGCGGCGTGTGATTCGCGTCGAGGGCGCGCGCGAGCACAACTTGCGGAATCTCGACGTCGAAGTGCCGTTAGGCGTATTCGTCGCCGTGACGGGTGTGTCGGGCTCGGGGAAGTCGACGTTGATCGAGGACATTCTCCATCGATCACTCGCGCGGCATTTCTATCGGGCGCGTGTCATTCCCGGGCAGCACCGGCGGATCACTGGTCTCGAGCACATCGACAAAGTCATCGACATCGATCAGAGCCCAATCGGTCGCACGCCTCGCTCGAATCCGGCAACGTACACCGGACTTTTCACGCCGATTCGCGAGCTGTTCGCCGAACTGCCGGAAGCGAAGATTCGCGGCTACGGCCCTGGCCGATTCTCCTTCAATGTGAAGGGAGGTCGGTGTGAGGCGTGCCAGGGCGACGGCCTCGTCAAAATCGAGATGCACTTCCTCCCCGACGTTTACGTTCCGTGCGAGGTGTGCAAGGGGAAGCGCTACAATAGAGAGACGCTCGAGGTGCGATTCCGCGGCAAGAGCATCGCCGACGTTTTGGAGCTCACCGTCGAGGACGCATTGCACTTTTTCGAGAACCAACCGCGGATTCGACAGAAGCTCGAGACCGTAAACGATGTCGGGCTCGGTTACATCCATCTTGGCCAGAGCGCGACGACGCTGTCCGGTGGAGAGGCGCAACGAGTGAAGCTCGCGACCGAGCTCTCGAAGCGAGACACAGGCCGCACGTTATACATCCTCGACGAGCCGACGACCGGCCTGCACTTCGAGGACGTGCGTCTGCTGCTCGACGTGTTGCATCGTCTGGTCGATCGGGGGAACACGGTGCTCGTGATCGAGCACAATCTCGACGTGATCAAGACAGCGGATTGGATCATCGATCTCGGGCCGGAGGGCGGGACCCGCGGCGGCGCTGTTGTCGCCGCGGGAACGCCGGAAGAAGTCGCGATGATTGAGGACAGTCATACGGGGCACTACCTCAAGCCCTTGCTCGAGCGGAAGCGGCAGTCGCGGCGAGCACTTTCAGCCATTGGGTAACGGTTGTCACCCTGAGCACAGCGAATTGAGAAAATGGTCAGCCTTCTCGATATCATTGGCCCGGTGATGGTCGGCCCCTCCAGCTCGCACACGGCTGGAGCGTGCCGCCTCGGATTACTCGCGCGTTGTCTCGTCGGTGGAACGCCCGAGCGCGCGCGCATCGAGCTGCACGGCTCGTTCGCGCGCACGGGTGAAGGGCACGGTACGGACAAGGCAATCGTCGGCGGCTTGATGGGCTTTCGTCCCGATGATGAGCGTTTACGAACGTCGCTCGAGATCGCCGAGCACGAAGGGCTCGATTATCAATTCGAGAAAACGAAGCTCGGCGAGGAAGGCGTCGTGCATCCGAACACGGCGCGCATCTCCGTCGAGCGGGGCGATCGCAAGTCGGTGATGGTCGGCTCGTCGCTGGGGGCGGGGCGCGTCCTCGTGACCGAGATCGATGGCTATCCGGTCGAGGTCACCGGCAACTATCACACGGTCGTACTCGTCGCCGAGGACATTCCCGGGTCGGTCGCGCGCATCGCCGGCATTCTCGCCGACCATCACATCAATATCGCGACGTTGCGCCTAACGAGAAAAGAGCGCGGGGGCGATGCATTCATGGTCATCGAAACCGACGACGTGCCGGACGAAAAGGTCCGGGATGAGATTCGGACCCTCTCGTGGGTGAAGTGGGCGTTCCGGCTCGACAAGGTTTCCGCGTGAAGAGAGGAGGTACTGAGTGCTTGTTGCTGGGTGTTAGAGGACGGCGGAAGAGCCCTAGCCCCTAGCCCTAGCCCTAGCCCTAGCCCCTAGCCCCTAGCCCCTAGCAACTTTGAGTCATGTATCGCTCACTCCATGAAGCCGTCCGCGACGCCGAGGCACAGAAGAAGAGCCTCGCCCAGTTGGCGCTTGAAACGGAATCGCGCGATCAGGGCCGGCCTGTCGCCGAGATACGCGGAGCCTTGCAGCGGGCGCTCGACGTGATGCGCGGTGCGATCGCGCAGGGACTCACCGGCGAGCTCCGCTCGGCGAGTGGGCTCGTCGGCGGTGACGCGGCCAAGCTGCACACGGCGGCCGCCGGCCCGCTCGCTGACACACCGTTTCGCGATATCCTGTCTCGCGCGCTCGCCGTACAGGAAGTGAATGCCGCTATGGGAGTGATCGTCGCCGCACCGACCGCCGGCGGTGCCGGCGTGCTGCCAGCGGTGCTCACCGGACTCGCGGACGCGCGCAAGCTCGAGGATGAGCAAATCGTCGACGCGCTAGCCACCGCCGGCTTGATCGGTGCCGTCGTCGCGGAGCGGGCCTCGCTTTCCGGAGCCGAGGGCGGTTGTCAGGCCGAGACGGGAGCGGCGGCGGCGATGGCCGCGGGCGCAGCAACGGAGATGCTCGGTGGCACACCGACACAAGTCGCGCACGCGGTCGCGCTGGCGCAGCAGGGCACGTTGGGCCTCGTGTGCGATCCCCTCGGCGGTTTGGTCGAGCTTCCTTGCGTCTTCCGTAACGCGACGGGCGCCGCGATCGCGCTCGCGGCGATCGAGATGGCGCTTGCCGGAATCACCTTCGCGATCCCGGCCGACGAAGTCATCGACACCATGGGCGAGATCGGGCGTGAGATGGACGTGCGCTATCGCGAGACCGCCGGCGGCGGACTCGCTGCAACGCCTACGGGTCGTCGGCTGGCACGCGAGCGATTGGTGCAGATCAAGAAAGGCTGAGGTTTGCGGGTAGTGGGTAGAGGGCGGAGGGCATAGGGCAGAGCGTATGTCGATGCGTGTCTGTCTCATCGCTCGGCATGGCGCTATCTTGCGCCGGCGGAGGCTCTTACCCTCTGCCTTCTACCCTCTGCACGCTACCGTTGTCGAAACCGTTCTATCCCCGACTCCCGTAGTGGGCTTCACGTACTTCAAACCAGGTCAAGCGATGGTCACCAAGGAAGACGTCGAAGGCTTCCTCGATCGCATCAGCGCTGAAGGCGCGAGTTATCGCGAGGTGGAGCCCGGACTGTGGATCGTCAAACCCGGCGGCGAGCTCGATTTCGCGGTCGTCGTGAACTACACGCCGCCGGTCGTGCTGATGCGCGTGAAAGTGATGTCGCTGCCGAAGAACGAGAACGAACTGGCTACGCTCAGTCGTCGTCTCCTCGAGCTAAACGCGACGGATCTGGTCCACGGGTCGTATGGCATCGAGGAAGACTCGATCGTCATGACGGAGGCGCTCGAGCTTGCGCACCTGGATTACGAGGAGTTTCAGGCCGCCTACGAGAGCATCAGCCTCGCTCTCGCGTCGCACTTGCGCGAGCTTGGGACCTATCGGCAGGCACACTGAGGCCAATCCAACATGGGACTCTTCGATAGACTGTCGACGCTGCTGCGGTCGAATATCAATGATTTGATTTCTCGGGCCGAGGATCCCGAGAAGATGCTCGGTCAGATACTCGTCGACATGCGGTCGCAGCTTGCCAAGGCGAAGCAGCAGGTCGCAACGGCGATCGCGGACGAGAAGCGGCTGCGCGACCAGGCCGATGGCGAATATCGTCAGGCCGCGGACTGGGAAAAACGCGCGATGCTCGCGCTCCAGGAAAATCGCGAAGATCTGGCGAAGCAGGCGCTCGTTCGACAGAGCGAGCACATGTCGCATGCGCAGCAGCTCGAGCAGACGTGGGAAGCCCACCGGCTCGAGACCGAGAAGCTCAAGAACTCGCTCCGCGATCTGAACGACAAGATCGAGGAAGCGAAGCGCAAGAAGAATCTCCTCGTCGCGCGCCAGCGACGCGCGCAGGCACAGAAGCGCATCGCCGAAACGATGTCGTCGCTCTCCGAGAAGTCGGCGTTCGAGGCGTTCGCGCGGATGGAAGAGCGCATCGAGCAGAACGAGCGGCAGCTCAAAGCCGCGGTGGAGATTGACGAGGAGTTCACCGGCGACCAGCTCTCGAATCAATTCAAGCAGCTCGAGCGAGGTGCGGCGTCGACGAGCGTCGACATGCGATTGATCGAGCTGAAGCAGAAAATGGGAATGCTTCCGCCACCGTCGCCGGCGCAGGCCCAGCGTCAGATCGGTGGCGGTAACGCCAAGCACGACGAAGAGACAGTGCACGCCGAGATCGACGAGGACATCGAGAGCGAGAAAAAGGGAAGTTGAGCAACGATTCACCGCGACGCTTCAAATTTGCGCCAATTCTGACGGCCACAGTCCTCACGGTTCTGGGACTGTGGCTGTTTGCCAGGGTTGCGCAAGTTCTCATCCTGCTCTTCATCGGCGTTCTGCTGTCGCTCTACCTGCGGGCGGTCGCCGGATGGTTCGAGCGCCGATGGCACTTTCCGGAGCGGCTGGCATTCTTGACGTCGCTGCTGCTGAGCCTCGCCGGCGTCGTCGCGATCTTCTATATCCTCGTCCCGCCGGTGATCTCGCAGACCCAGGCACTGATCAAGGTGCTCCCGAACTACATCACCGGTTGGGAGGATAGCCTCGATCGCACGATCGGCCGTGTGCCGGCGCTCCGAGAGTTCTGGCCCCCGGGGGAGCACAAGATCCTCGGCGCTATCTACAATGAAATCTCCAGCACCTTTGCCACCATACCGACGCGAGTGTTGAGCGTCGTCCAGGGTGCGATCAGCATCTTCTCGATTTCGGTCATCGCGATCTACCTGTCGCTCCACCCCGCGCTCTATCGCGAGTGGCTCATCGCGTTGTTCCCGCCGATCCATCGCGACCTGGTTCGTGACCTCCTCGGTGACCTCGGCGACACGCTGCGCTCGTACATCGTCGGGCAGCTCCTCGTCATGGCTTTTCTCGCCGCGCTGACCGCGATCTTTCTTTATATCCTCAACGTTCCGTTTGCCCTGACGTTCGGGATCTTCACCGGGCTCGTCGCGATCATTCCCTTCTTCGGCACGTTGTTGTCGACGACGCTGCCGGCGCTCTTCGTGCTCAACACGCCGAATGGCGGCTTCCGTGCACTCGCCGTCCTTGGTGTCGGCGTGATTGTGCACCTCACCGAGGGGAACATCGTGTCCCCGTACGCGATGTCGAAGAAGGTGGATCTCCCGCCGGTGCTGACGATCATGTCCGTGCTGATCATGGGCCAGCTGCTCGGCGGCATCGGACTCATCGTCGCGCTGCCGACACTCGCGATGTTGATGGTGATCGTGCGACGCATCCTCATCACACGCATCTACGAAGGGCAGGGCTTCCGGCGTACCACGCGCGAGCGGCCGCTCGTGCTGCGACTGCCAGCGCCCGGCGGCGGCGTCCTCGTGCCCGCGGGACCGCCAATCGACGTCGTGTCCATCGCCGAAGTTACCACGACGAACGGACGACACGGCACTCAATGAATTCGCGTTTTCTCATTCTCGCCGAAGGCGCCTTCAGCCCCCTTCGGTCGAAGACAGCCAATGCCTGCATCCGGTACACGCCCGAGAGCGTCGTTGCCGTCATCGACTCGACGCGCGCCGGGCAGACTGCGCAGGACGTCCTCGGCTTCGGGGGCGCGATCCCCGTCGTTGCCTCGCTCGCGGAAGGTCTCCGGCGAAAGCCAAATGCGTTGCTCATTGGCATCGCGCCGCCGGGAGGTCAGCTGCCGGCGAGCTGGCGCTCGCTGATCCTCGACGCCATCGATCACCGGCTCGACATCTGGAGCGGTCTCCACACGCTGCTTGGCGACGACGACGAGTTTGCCGCGTGCGCTCGGGATACGGGCGTGACGATCCACGATCTGCGGCGGCCGCCTAACGACATCGACGTCGCGCGGGGACGCGTGCGCGAGCTCGACGATCGCGCGACGGTCATCCTCACCGTCGGCACCGATTGCAACATCGGCAAGATGACGACGCAGCTGCAGCTGCGCGATGCGATGCGCGCGCGCGGCATGCGTGTCGCCTTCGCGGCGACCGGACAGACCGGCATCCTCGTCGAGGGCTGGGGCATTTCCGTCGACGCGGTGATCGCCGA
Organism: Gemmatimonadaceae bacterium; assembly: GCA_036496605.1. Classification (NCBI taxonomy): domain Bacteria; kingdom Pseudomonadati; phylum Gemmatimonadota; class Gemmatimonadia; order Gemmatimonadales; family Gemmatimonadaceae; species Gemmatimonadaceae bacterium. The sequence goes on from DASXKV010000020.1 coordinate 52,778, forward strand.
TTTCATTGCTGGGGCAGCCGAACGCCTAACGCTACAGGCGGGCAAGGAAGCCGACATCGTTCTCGTCGAGGGGCAGGGCTCCATCATTCACCCGAGCTACTCGGGCGTGACCTACGGCCTGCTGCACGGCTCGCTTCCGCACGCGATGATCATGTGCGCGCAGCCGTCGCGGACGGCGATCAACAACCATTCCTGGGTGAAGATTCCACCGCTCGCGGAGTTCATCGAGATGCAAGAAGCGGCCGTCGCGCCTCTGAGGCCCGCGCCAGTCATCGCGGTGGCGCTCAACACCTACGATCTGAGCGAAAACGATGCGCGCGCCGCAATTGACCGCGCCATGCGCGAGACCGAACTGCCGGCAACCGATCCCGTTCGCTTCGATCCCACGCCGATCATCGACGCGATCGATGAATTCCACCGAGGGCGTTTTGGTGCCGTCCACCATCGCAACCGGCTTTCGGCGTCGCAATCGCAGCGCTGAACGCGGCGGCACAAAGATCCGGGCTCGACTGACGACCACGCAAGTGAAATGATGATTCGGGACAGCGAACGGTTGTGCGATCGGGGCGCACCGCATTAGTCATTCGCCTAACGTTGTCAGGAGCGGCAGTGAGCAGTGCCTGTGTGGTTCGCGTTCTCGGCTTGAGCAAGACGTATCGGGCCGGACTGGTGGGATGTACGGCGAGCGCTCGCGCGCTCCACGACGTCCACCTCGACGTGAAGTGCGGGGAAGTCGTAGCGGTCGTCGGTCCCGAAGGCGCCGGCAAAACGACGCTGTTGCTCTGTGCGGCTGGCTCGCTCGCCTGCGATGACGGTGTCATCGATCGGGCCGGACATGCCATGTATTTTCGCGATGTCCTGCATGCCAAGGCGTGCGCGGACGCGCCGGCGTGGGATCTCGCGCTCATCGACAACGTCGATCGAGTGTATGGTGACGTTGCCGCGGCCTTTGTGTTGCTATCGGCGGCACGTCGTGCGCGCGAGGCTGGCGCCGCCATGCTGGTCGCCGCGCGCGAAGCACGGGCGGTCGAGAGAATTGCCGATCGCATTCTGCGCATCGAGCGCGGTCGCCTTTCTTCAATCGCGCCGACGATGTACGCGTCCGTGAGATCGAGGGTTGCGGAGATCGTCGTCCGTTGACCGTCATTCCGGGTGCGTCTAGCATTCGCGAATGCAGGAATTCAGGCTCTACAATACGCTCACTCGCCAAGTCGAGCCGTTCGCTCCTGCCGACGGCGACACCGTCCGCATCTACAGCTGCGGTCCAACGGTCTATAACCCTGCGCACCTAGGAAATTTTCGCACCTTTCTTTTCGTCGATCTCCTTCGGCGCACGCTGCGCTTGCGCGGCTGGAAGGTGCGTCAGGTCATGAACCTCACCGACGTCGACGACAAGATCATTCGTCGCGCGGCGGAGCAGGGAAAGACAATCCGCGAAGTCACCGAGCCAATCACGGAGATCTTCTTCCGTGACCGCGACTATCTCCGCATCGAGCCGGCAGAGGCCTATCCCAAGGCGACGGATTACGTGCCGCAGATGATCGCGCTCGTGCAGCGGCTCATCGACAAGGGCGTGGCGTATCAGGCAGAGGATCGATCCGTGTACTTCGCGATCGATCGCTTTCCCTCGTACGGCAGGTTGTCACGGCTCGACAAGCGCGAGGTGAAGACCGGCGCGCGTGTCGCGCAGGACGACTACTCGAAAGAGAACGCCCAGGACTTCGCTCTCTGGAAAGCGGCGAAGCCGGAAGACGAACGGGTCCACGCGGCGTGGGATTCGCCGTGGGGCCGCGGTCGCCCCGGTTGGCACCTCGAGTGCTCGGCGATGGCGATCGATCTGCTCGGCGAAACACTCGACATCCACTGCGGTGGCATCGATCTCATCTTTCCGCATCACGAGGACGAGATCGCCCAGTCAGAAGCCGCGACCGATCGCACCTTTTCACGCTTTTGGTGTCACGGAGCCTTCCTTCTAACCGAGGGCGCGAAGATGGCGAAGCGTCTCGGCAACGTGACGACCGTGAAGGACATGCGAGAGTCGCGGATACCGGCCGCGGCCGCGCGTCGCTTCGTCTACAACACTCATTATAGGAAGGAGCTGAACCTCACCGAGGAGGCGCTCGAGGCGTCGATCGACGCCGTGCGGCGAATCGGCACCTTCGCCGACCGGCTGAGGCGAGCGAGCGGGGGCACTCCCGCGCTGGCCAAGGCGGCCGACGAGCTGACCCGCGATGCCGAGTCTGCCTTGTTCGACGACTTGAATGCGCCGGAGGCCATGGCGGCGCTGTCGGTCTTCGTCAACCGGGCGAACGCCGAATTTGACCGTGGTGGCAACGACGCGGCGGCGATCGTCAAGGCGCGCGAAGCATTCGCCCGGGTCAATGGCGTCCTGGACATCGTCCCTGAATCCGAGGAAGCCGAATCGGCGCTGAAGGTGTGGGTGGAGGAGCGATTGGCGGCTCGTCGGGAGGCGCGGGCGAAGCGGGATTTCGCCACGGCGGATCGGATTCGACAGGAGCTGGCAGACCGAGGCGTACAGATCGAGGACACGCCGGAGGGAACGACATGGCGTTTGAGCAGGTAGTGGACGGAGAGCGAGCGCATCGCGAACGACTCCAGATTGGCCGCGCGAGCGAAGGGAGCCGTAACTCCGCGTGAGGTCGCGGCTTGACACTCATTTTCTGGCCGACTATTGTACGAGTCTCGCGCAAAAACGGCCCTTGCTGACGTAGCTCAATCGGCAGAGCTCCGGTTTTGTAAACCGGCGGTTGTGGGTTCGATTCCCACCGTCAGCTCTCGGACGAGACGCACCGTTCGTCGTCGAGCGCCGAGAGCGCGCGTGTAGCACGAGGGTGGAGGGCGAAGCGGAGGAAGGGAGGCGCGTGTCCGGTGGGGTACCCAAGCGGCCAACGGGAGCAGACTGTAAATCTGCCGGCTCACGCCTTCGAAGGTTCGAATCCTTCCCCCACCATGCGACTCGTCAGGCGAGTCGAGCGGGACGAGAAGTCGCGGGAGTAGCTCAGTTGGTAGAGCGCAAGCCTTCCAAGCTTGATGTCGCGGGTTCGAGCCCCGTCTCCCGCTCGTAGACGAGTAGTAGAGTGATGCAGGACAAGAAGGAGTTGCTCGCGTAGCTCAGTTGGTAGAGCACACCCTTGGTAAGGGTGAGGTCATCGGTTCAATCCCGATCGCGAGCTCCTGGTGAGAGAGATTGAGAGAGTTTGAAAGCGGTGCGGAACGAGCAGCCGGTCGGAAGGCGCGCGCCTTTCGGCGGGCTGTCGGCTGCGTAGCGACGACTCCTGCACAGCCGCAACCTGGGAGCTGATGTCGAATGCCACGAGAAAAGATCATCCTCGCCTGCGGCGAGTGCAAAAATCGGAATTACTTCACCACGAAGAACAAGCGCCTGCATCCGGAACGCGTGGAGTGGAAGAAGTACTGCCCGCGTTGTGACAAGCATCAGGTCCATAAGGAAACGAAGTAACATGGCCGTCGACGTCGCACGACCACCGCAAGGCGCGCCACCTGCGCCAGCGGGGAGCAGCTGGTGGACGCGGCTCGTCGCGTTCTACCACGGCGTAATCGCGGAGCTGAAGAAGGTGACCTGGCCCGATCGCGGCCAGGTACAACAAGCCACGATCGCCATCATCATCTTTGTCCTCGTGCTCGCGCTTTTCATCACCGTGCTGGATTGGGCGCTCAGTCTCGTGCTCGTTCGTGGCGTCCCGTCGCTCTTTGCACGATGAACGCAATGGAACAGCGCTGGTACGCCATTCAGACGACAGCCGGGCACGAAAACAAGGTCCGTTCGCTGATTCAGCGGAAGATCGAGCTCGACACTCGACCGGCCGAGGACCGGCAGCTTCGTCAGGCACTCGTGCCAACGCAGGAAGTGGTCGAGATCAAGAATGGCAAGAAGGTCACGGTCGAGCGCAAGCTGTACCCAGGTTACGTGCTCGTCGAAATGATAATGAATCAGGAGACGGCGCACGTCATCAATTCAATTCAGGGCGTGATCAAGTTCGTCGGTCACGACCAGCGCTTTCCGCAGCCGCTCCGGGCCGATGAAGTGAACCGCCTCCTCGGCATCGCCGACGAGACGGAGCAAGAGGAGCCGAAGGAAGAGATTCCGTTCCTCGTTGGACAGGCGGTCGCGATTACGGAGGGTCCATTCACCGACTTCAACGGAACCGTCGAAGAGGTGATTGTGGACAAGGGAAAGGTGCGCGTGTCGGTCAGTCTGTTCGGTCGACCGACGAGCGTGGAGTTGGATTATCTGCAGTTGAGAGCGTACTAAAAATGGTTGTTGGTTCTCGGTCGTTGGTGGTTGGTGAAGACGGACGCACCAACAACGAACGACCAATCACCAACCACCACCGTCAGCCACCACTCTGACGCAAAACTCCAGTGGGAGTCTGGGGCGCGAAAGCGCCACGGTCGAACCAGCAGTGAGGTAACATGGCCAAGAAAGTCGCGGGATTCGTGAAGCTGCAGATCCCCGCGGGTCAGGCGACGCCGGCACCACCGGTGGGTACGGCGCTTGGTCCGCAGGGCATCAACATCATGGCGTTCGTGAAGGAGTTCAACTCGCGAACCCAGAAGGAGGCGGGGACGATTCTCCCCGTCGAGATCACCATCTTCTCGGACAAGTCCTTCACCTTCATCACGAAGACGCCGCCAGCGGCGGTGCTCCTCAAGAAGGAGGCGGGGATCGAGAAGGGTTCGGGTCAGCCGAACCGCAACAAGGTCGGGAAAGTGACCAAGGCGCAGATCCGCAAGATCGCCGAGATCAAGCTGCCTGATCTGAACTGTGATTCACTCGAGTCGGCCATGGCGATGGTCGCCGGCGCCGCGCGCTCCATGGGCGTGGAGGTCGTCGACTGATGCAGACGCATGGGAAGAAGTACAACAACGCGGCGAAGAACCGCGACATCACATCGCTGTATCAGCCACGGCAGGCACTCGAGATCGTGAAGAAGTCAGCGTACGCCAAGTTCGACGAGACAATCGAAGTGGCGGTACGCCTCGGAGTCGATCCGCGTCACGCCGACCAGGTCGTGCGTGGCACTGTCGTGCTTCCGGCGGGTACTGGTAAGTCCGTTCGCGTGCTCGTGATCGCGGCGGGTGACCGAGCGCGCGAGGCGCAGGAAGCCGGTGCGGACTTCGTCGGTCCCGAGTACATCCAGCGCATCAAGGACGGGTGGCTCGAGTTCGACGTTTTGATCGCGACGCCGGATCAGATGGGTCAGCTGGGTCAACTCGGACGCGTTCTCGGTCCCCGCGGCCTCATGCCGAACCCGAAGGCCGGCACTGTGACAATGAACGTTGGCAACGCGGTGCGGGAAACCAAGGCGGGTAAGATCGAGTTCCGCGTCGACAAGAGTGGCAACGTACACGCGGCGATCGGCAAGGTCTCGTTCGGCGTCGAGGCGCTCGAGACGAATTTCACGGCGTTCATGGACCAGATCGTTCGGCAGAAGCCAGCGGCCGCGAAGGGTGTGTACGTCCAGAACGTATGCATCTCGAGCACGATGGGACCGGGCGTCACAATCGACACTACACCATATCGGTAACGAGCGATGAACCGCACCGAGAAAGAGCAGCTCGTCACCGAGCTGAAAGACAAGATCAAGAACGCTCCGGCGCTCTATTACACCGACTTCACGGGATTGAACGTGAAGCGGATGACGGAGCTGCGGCGTCGTTTGCGCAGAGCAAACATTGAGTATGTCGTCATCAAGAACACACTCGCGTTGCGTGCCGTGAACGAAAGTGGGCTCGTTGCCGATCGCCTGCGTGGTCCGACGGGGCTCGTCGTCGCCAGGGATCCGGTGACGGCCGCGAAGGTGCTGCAGGACTTCGCGAAGGAGAACGATCAGAAGCCGGCGCTGAAGGGCGGCATGCTGGACGGCCGTTCGATCGCCGTCGCGCAGGTGAAGCAGTTGGCCTCGATGCCGTCGCGCGAGCAGATGCTCGCTCAGCTCGGCGCCGGGCTGCAGTCGCCATTGGCCGCCTTTGCCGGCGCGCTGAATGGCTTGTTGTACATGTTCGCTGGAGCGCTTGAAGCGCTGCACCAGCAGCGCGGCGGCTCCGCCGCTTAATCCCCAGGCACCGAGCCTGACTTACTGCCCAGGATTGCCTGGGATTACGAGGAGACAAATCACGATGCCAACGACGCTGAGCAAGGACGAGATTATCGAAGCGATCGGCAATATGAGCGTTTTCGAACTGCATGATCTGATCGAGACGTTCAAGAGCCGTTTCAATGTGACCATCGCCGCCGCCCCGGTGGGCGCCGCCCCGGCCGCAGGTGGCGGCGGCGGTGCTGCTGCACCGGTCATGGAGGAGCAGACGGAATTCGATGTCGTCCTGAAGGAAGCGGGCGCGAAGAAGATTCAGGTCATCAAGGTCGTGCGTGAGCTGACCGGACTGGGCCTGAAGGAAGCGAAGGATCTGGTCGACGGTGCACCGCAGACGGTGAAGTCGGGTGTATCGAAGGACGAATCGGCCACTGTCAAGGCGAAGCTCGAGGAGCAAGGCGCGACGGTAGAAGTGAAGTAGGGTGTTTGGTGGTTGGTGGTTCGTGCCAGCTCGCACCAATCACCAACAACCAACCACCAACAACTTCACTTCAGCCAACGCGTCAGTGAAAGAAATCAAGCGAAACATTTCCTTTCTGCGGTACCACAACCCCGCCCGCCCGCGACCGTCGCGGCGCCGGCGGGGATGTGGCCGTTTTCTCGCCTGTGCGCGGGTGAACAATGCCTGAATCGATCAAGCAGATTTCGTTCGGAAAGCTCGAGCAGGGGATGGAAATGCCCCATCTCCTCGACATCCAGACGCAAGCGTTCGAAGCGCTGCTGCAGACGGATGCCGCCGCTCATGAGCGCGAGGACGTCGGCCTCGAGCGGGTCTTCAAGGACCTGTTCCCGATCACCGACGTTCACGAGAACTTCTCTCTCGAGTTCGTTCGCTACTCCCTCGGCGAGCCGAAGTACACCGTCGAGGAGTGCATCGAGCGCGACATGACCTACTCCGCCCCGTTGAAGGCGACGCTCCAACTCGTCATCAACGAGGAAGTGAACGGAGTGAAACGGCCGCGGAACATCATCGAGAAAGAAGTCTATCTCGGCGAGCTTCCGCTGCTCACGCCGTTAGGCACCTTCGTCATCAATGGCGCCGAGCGCGTGATCGTGAGCCAGTTGCACCGGTCGCCGGGTGTCGTGTTCGAAGAAGCGACGCACCCGAATGGCCAGCGGCTCATATCGGCGCGCATCATCCCGTTCCGCGGATCGTGGGTGGAGTTCACGGTCGACATTCACGACGTGATCTACGTCCATATTGATAAGAAAAAGAAATTTCCGGCGACGGCGCTTCTCCGTGCCTTTGGGTACGGCACGAACTCGGATATTTTGCGTCTCTTTTTCGCCGTGCGAGAGCTCGATCTCACGAAGAAGCGCGAGAGCCGGGGCGAGCAGCGAGAAGTGTTGGGCGCGATCATCGCCGAAGACATCGCGCTGCCCGGGGAAGCCACGCCCGAGGACGCGCCCAAGGCGCGCACCAAGAAGGCGAAGGCCGATCGTGAACGCGCGGAAAACGTGCTCCTCGTGAAGGAGGGCGACGAGCTCACCGACGAGGTGCTCAATCGTGTTCGTCGTCAGGGCATCGACACGATCAAGATGTTCGCGTCGTACATGACGATCGATCTCCGCGACGAGCAGGATGCAATCGAGCGCGGGGAGCGTTCGGTGCGTCGCGTACTCGCGTTGGACGTGGCCAACGAAGACGGCGAAGTGATCGGCGAGGCAGGACAGCCGCTCAACGACACGCTCATTCGCAAGATCCGCAAGGCCGACATCACCAAGGTCCCGGTATTCGTTGCCTCCGGTCGCGCCGAGTCGACGCTGATCAAGAACACATTGGCCAAAGACCCGACGCGCAGCGAAAAAGAATCCCTTCAGCAGATCTACGCGTTGCTCCGTCCCGGCGACGCGCCGGACGCGGCGACGGCGAAGCAGGCGCTCGAGCGTCTGTTCTTCTCGCCGAAGCGCTACGATCTCGGGCGCGTCGGCCGTTACAAGATCAACCAGCGGCTCGGCCTAACGACCGATGCCGGTACTACGGTCCTCACGAAGGAGGACTTCGTCGCCATCCTGCGCTATCTCGTGGAACTGCACGAGGGTCGTGGGCATGTCGATGATATCGATCACCTTGGCAACCGCCGCATCCGCTCGGTCGGCGAGTTGATCGCGAATCAGTTCTCGGTCGGCTTGTCGCGCATGGCGCGCCTGGTGAAGGAGCGCATGTCCATCAACACGGATCCCGAGAAAATCTCGCTCGACGATCTCGTGAATGCCCGCACGGTCAGCGCGGTGATCCAGGCTTTCTTTGGATCGAGCCAGCTCTCGCAGTTCATGGATCAGACGAATCCGCTCGCCGAACTGACGCACAAGCGTCGACTCTCCGCGCTGGGTCCGGGTGGCCTAACGAGAGAGCGCGCCGGCTTCGAAGTCCGCGACGTGCACTACTCGCAATACGGCCGCATGTGCCCGATCGAGACGCCGGAAGGTCCGAACATCGGTCTCATCACGTCGCTCGCCTGCTTCGCGCGCGTCAACGATCTCGGCTTCGTCGAAACGCCTTATCGGGTCGTCAAGAACGGGAAGGTCTTTGACGACGAGATCGTCTGGCTCGACGCGAACCGCGAAGAAGACGCGATCATCGCTCAGGCGAACGCGAATCTCGAGGACGACGGGACGTTCAGCGACGATCTCGTCCTCTGCCGCCAGCAGGGTGACGTGCCGCAAGTGCCGCGCGATCGCGTGGACTACATGGACGTCGCGCCCGAGCAGCTCGTGTCGATCGCGGCGGCGTTGATTCCATTCCTCGAGCACGACGACGCGAACCGCGCGCTCATGGGATCGAACATGCAGCGTCAGGCGGTGCCACTCCTCAATCCCCGCACGCCGCTCGTCGGCACGGGACTCGAGGAGAAAGTCGCGCGCGATTCCGGCGCGGTCGTCATCGCCAAGCGGGCTGGCGTTGTCACGCGCGTGACGGCGGACGAGATCATCGTCGACAGCGGCCCGGCCGAGCGCCGCGCGCAGGAAGAGCGCCGCGGCGACGATCGACCGCTCGCACGCCTCACGCAACACGACCGCTACCGCTTGAAGAAGTACTGGCGCACGAACCAGGACACGGCGATCAATCAGCGACCACTTGTTCGTCTTGGTCAGCGCGTGAAGGAAGGCGATGTGCTTGCAGATGGCGCCGGGACTGAACAGGGTCAGTTGGCGTTGGGCTCGAACGTGACCGTCGCATTCATGCCGTGGTACGGGCACAACTTCGAGGACGCGATTGTCTTGTCCGAGCGGTTGGTGAAAGACGATGTCTATTCGTCCATTCACATCCAGGAGCTGGAGCTCCACGTACGGGACACCAAGCGCGGTCAGGAAGAGATCACGCGCGAGATTCCGAACGTCTCGGAAGAGGCGCTGCTCGACCTCGACGAGCGCGGCATCGTGCGCATCGGCGCACACGTGAAGCCAGGCGATATTCTGGTTGGGAAGATCACGCCGAAGGGAGAGACCGAGCTCTCGCCGGAAGAAAAGCTGCTCACGGCGATCTTCGGCGAGAAGGCCAAAGACGTCAAGGATTCTTCGCTCAAAGTGCCGCCGGGCATGGAGGGCGTCGTCATCGACGTCAAGATCTTCTCACGCATCGAAGACCAGGTCGTCGAGAAAGATCGCGGCGAGCGTATCGGTGAAGTGCGTCGCCTCGAGAACGAGGAGAAGCTGCGCGTGAACGAAGTGCGCGACACCGAGCTCCTCGACCTGCTCAACGATCAGACGATCGCGCTCGCGCTCAAGGCGGGAACGGTCGAGGAAGCGATTACGGCGGGCACGAAGGTCACGACGCAGATGTTGCGCGAGATGCGCCTCTCGTCGATCGACCTGAAGACGCTGCGCGTCGAGAACAAGCGAACGAACGAGCGCGTGCGGCAGATCATCGATGCATCGAGTGAAGAGAAGACGCGCATCGAAGAGCGGGCCGAGGAGCGGATCGACCGCATCCTCCAGCCCGACGAGCTGCCACCGGGTGTCATTCAGCTCGTGAAGGTGTATCTGGCCGAGAAGCGCAAGATCTCGGTCGGTGACAAGATGGCGGGTCGCCACGGCAACAAGGGTATCGTTGCGCGTATCGTCCCCGAGGAAGATATGCCCTTCCTCCCGGATGGGCGGCCTGTTGACATAGTGCTAAACCCGCTCGGTGTGCCTTCGCGAATGAACGTCGGTCAGATCCTCGAGACCCATCTCGGATGGGCGGCGAAGATTCTCAATTTTTATGCGAAGACGCCGGTGTTCCAGGGCACGAATGAGCGGGAGATTGGGCTGCTGTTGAAGATTGCTGGTATCAGGTGGGCCGCGCAGGCGTTAGGCCTGCGGACGCCGGCGCCGAGCATCACCGACGCCGATGTGCGGACCATCCTCGCGGACATCAAGCCGGCGAATGCGGGCGGCGGCGTCGAAGTGTTCGAGCGACTCGAGGAAGCGTCGCTCAGCCACCTTGGCGGCCGCGCGATGTCGGCGGGAACGCGCGAGATTCATCATCGCCTGCGCGACTTTCTCGCCGACGCGGCGCGCGAGCTCGCCGACCGCGAGCAGCGCGAGCTGACGCATCAATCGGACTTCCACACCGCACGCTCGGATGACGAAGCATCGGGCGCGTCGCAGCGGACCGAGTACAAGAGCACGCTGCGTCAGCTCGAAAAGACACGCGGAACGTCCGCCTCGGACATGCTGCAAGCCGAAGAACTGCCGGCGCTCGCGGCGGCTCTCACAAAGAAAGCGGAGCTGGACGTCGACGCCGCGGCGCAGGAGCTGATGCGGCTCGCCGGCCTGTCTCCCTATGGCAAGGTGCGGCTCCGCGACGGCCGCAGCGGCGAGACCTTCGCCTTCCCGGTGACGGTCGGCGAGATCTACATGCTGAAGCTGTCGCACCTGGTCGACGACAAGATTCACGCGCGGAGCATCGGCCCGTACTCGCTGGTCACGCAACAGCCGCTCGCCGGCAAGGCGCAGTTCGGCGGACAGCGATTCGGGGAAATGGAGGTGTGGGCGCTGGAAGCCTACGGCGCCGCGCACGTACTTCAGGAAATACTCACGGTGAAGTCGGACGACGTGAACGGACGCAGTCGAGTGTACGAGGCAATCGTGAAGGGACAGAACCTTCCGGATCCCGGCATTCCGGAGTCGTTCAACGTGCTCGTGAAGGAACTGCAAGCGCTCGGCATCAAGGTCACGATGGGTCAGAGCGACGATGGTTTCTACGGGACCGGCATTGACACCGGCACCTCTGTCAACAACGGCAAGGGGAGCGAGGAGTAATCAATGATTGATTTCCGCAGCGTGCGCGATGCACGCGCATCGGCGTTCGATTATATCCAGGTCCGGATCGCCTCGCCCGAGGAGATTCGCGGCCCGAAGGACCCGAAGGAGCGCGAGCGCCTCGAGATGGCTGGCGTGCGCAACTGGTGGTCGTGGGGAGAAGTTACTAAACCCGAGACGATCAACTACCGCTCGTTCAAGCCGGAGAAGGACGGCTTGTTCTGCGAGCGCATTTTTGGTCCCGTCAAGGACTGGGAGTGTCACTGCGGCAAGTACAAGCGCATCCGCTATCGCGGCGTGATCTGCGATCGCTGCGGCGTCGAGGTGACGCTGTCCAAGGTGCGCCGCGAGCGCATGGGTCACATCGAGCTCGCGGTGCCGGTCGCGCACATCTGGTTCTTCAAGACGCTGCCGAGCCCGATGGGGAACCTGCTCGACGTCACGCTCCGTGACCTCGAGAAGGTGATCTATTACTCGAACTACATCGTCATCGAACCGGGCGAGCAGGACGTCTCCACCAACCAGCTGTTGGACGAAGAGGAGTATCTCGCGCTTCGTACAAAGGCCAAGGAAGAGAACGACGCCGCATTTAACGCGGACATCGGTGCGCCTGCCGTTCGTGAGCTCCTGCGTCGTCTCGACGTCGACACGTTGGCTGATACGCTGCGCGCCGAGGTCGCGAACGAGACGTCGCAGCATCGCAAGAAGATGCTGCTCAAGCGCCTCAAGATCGTCGACGCGTTCCGCAACTCGGGTGAGTCGGGCGACGCGCGCAACCGGCCGGAGTGGATGATCCTCGACGTGATTCCGGTCATTCCGCCGGATCTGCGCCCGCTCGTCCCATTGGACGGAGGACGTTTTGCTACGTCGGATCTGAATGACCTCTATCGGCGCGTCATCAACAGGAATAATCGACTGCAAAAGTTGATTATGCACCGTGCGCCGGAAGTCATTCTCCGGAACGAGAAGCGGATGTTGCAGGAGGCGGTCGACGCGTTGTTCGACAACGGGCGGCGCTCGAAGGCGATTCGTGGGCGCGGTAAGCGTCCGCTCAAGTCGCTTTCGGATATGCTCAAGGGCAAGCAGGGCCGGTTCCGTCAGAACCTGCTCGGCAAGCGTGTCGACTACTCGGGCCGTTCGGTCATCGTCGTCGGTCCCGAGCTGCAGCTCCATCAGTGTGGCTTGCCGAAGCTGATGGCGCTCGAGCTCTTCAAGCCCTTTATCATCCACAAGCTCGTGGAAAAGGGAATTGCGGAAACGGTGAAGCGCGCGAAGAAGATCGTCGAGCGCGAGTCGCCGGAGGTGTACGAGATTCTCGAGGAGATCATCCGCGACCACCCGGTTCTGCTCAACCGCGCGCCGACACTGCACCGGTTAGGCATCCAGGCGTTCGAGCCAGTACTGGTCGAAGGCAAGGCCATTCGTATCCACCCGCTCGTCTGCGCCGCCTTCAATGCAGATTTCGACGGCGACCAGATGGCCGTGCACGTGCCGCTGTCCTTCGAGGCCCAGCTCGAGAGCCGGTTGTTGATGCTGTCGTCGAACAACATCCTCAAGCCGTCCGACGGTCGTCCCGTTGCCGAGCCAAGTCAGGACATCGTCCTGGGCTGCTACTTCGCGACGAAGGCACCGGCGGACTTCAACCAGGTCGATATGAAGACGCTCAAGCGCTACACGAGCGTCGCCGAGATCGAGATGGAGCTTGCGATCGGCCGCATCACGCGACAGACGGCGCTGCTCTTCTACGTGCAGGAAGCGTCGAACGGTCGGTGGGAGAAGACGACGGCGGGGCGCGTCCTCTTCAACGCAATCGTGCCGCCGGAGCTTGGTTTCAAGAACGCCGATATGAAGAAGAAGGTGCTCTCCGAGCTCGTCTTCGAGTCGTATCGCAAGGCCGGACTCTCGACGACGGTCAGCTTCCTCGACCGCTTGAAGGAATTCGGTTTCTCGAACGCGACGCGCGGTGGCGTCTCGATCGGCATCGAGGACCTCGAGATTCCAACGGCGAAGACGACGCTCTTGCAGGAAGCCGAGGAGCGCGTCGAGCGATTCCAGCGCGCATATCAGACCGGTAACATCACGAACGGTGAGCGCTACAACAAAGTCATCGACACGTGGACGCACGCCAACTCCGACATCGCCGACGAGATGGTCAAGTCGATGCGCGAGTCCAAGCGTGGCTTCAATCCCGTGTTCATGATGTTCGACTCCGGCTCACGCGGCAGCCGCGATCAGATCCGTCAGCTGGCGGGTATGCGCGGTCTCATGGCGAAGCCGCAGAAGAAGCTCACGGGCGGCATTGGCGAGATCATTGAATCGCCCATCAAGTCGAATTTCCGCGAAGGACTCTCGCCACTCGAGTACTTCACATCAACACACGGAGCTCGGAAAGGCCTAGCTGATACGGCTCTAAAGACGGCCGACGCTGGCTACCTGACGAGACGACTCGTCGACGTCGCGCAGGACGTAACCATAACAGAAGACGATTGCGGTACGATCCAGGGTCTCGACATCGCCGCGCTGAAGGAGGGCGAGGACATCATCGAGCCGCTGTCGGAGCGCATCGTCGGCAACGTCGCGTCGGAGGACGTCGAGGATCCGCACGAGTTCGATCAGTCGGGCCGTCGGCGCTTGCTCGTCGAAGCGGGTCAGTTGATCAACGAGGAGACGGCGCGCGACATCGAGGAGTCGGGGATCGAGACGGTTCGCATTCGCTCGGTGCTCACCTGCGAGGCGAAGCGTGGTCTCTGCCGGAATTGCTACGGCCGCAACCTGGCGACGATGGAAATGGTGGACCTCGGCGAAGCCGTCGGCATCATCGCGGCACAGTCGATTGGTGAGCCGGGCACGCAGCTGACGCTGCGCACGTTCCACATCGGTGGAACGGCGGCCCGTATCGCCGAGCAGACGGCGCGCAAGTCGAAGGTCCCGGGAACGATCGAGTACGGCGATCGCCTCGTGGTTGTCACGAACGCCGAGGGTCAGAGCGTCGTCACGTCGTACGAGGGCGAGATCCTGATCAAGGCGTCGTCGGACCGGAACGCCGGCGTCGCTGCGCGCCTGCAGGTGCCGTTAGGCGCCATCCTCATGGTGAAGGATGGAGACGATGTCAAGCGCGATCAGGTAATCTTCAGCTGGGACCCATACACGAACCCGATCATCGCCGACGTCGAAGGCACGATTCGCTTCGTCGACATCGTCGAAGAGGAATCGGTCTCCGAGGAGCTCGACGAGCTCACGGGATTGCGTCAGCGGGTGATCATCGAAGATCGCGAGAAAAAACTCCACCCGCACATCGAGATCGTGCAGGAGAAGGCCGGGAAGGAGAAGCGCGTGCGTGACTTCGTCATCCCGGTGGGCGCGCAGCTCACGGTGGACGACGGACAGAAGATCGGCGCGGGTACGACGATCGCGAAGGTGGGTCGTGAGGCATACAAGACGCGCGACATCACCGGTGGTCTCCCCCGCGTCGCGGAACTATTCGAGGCGCGTCGGCCGAAGGATCCGGCGACGATCTCCGAGATCGACGGCGTGGTGCGCTTCGGCGAGATCAAGCGCGGCAAGCGCGAGGTCCGCGTCCATCCAATCAACAAGGACGGCTCGATCGACGAGACGGTGGAAGCACAGACGTACGAGGTCCCCGCGGGCAAGCACTTGCGCGTGCACGAGGGCGATCGCGTACGAGCCGGTGACCGCTTGTCCGAAGGACCCGTGAATCCGCACGACATTCTGCGGATCAAGGGCCCGCGTGCGGTGCAGGAGTATTTGCTCAACGAAGTGCAGGAGGTCTACCGCCTGCAGGGCGTGAAGATCAACGACAAGCACATCGGCGTCATCGTTCGGCAGATGCTGCAGAAGGTTCGCATTCTCGAGCCGGGCGAGACGGAGTTCCTCGAGGGCGAGCACGTGGACAAGCAGGTCTTCCGCGAAGTCAACGATCGCTCGAAGAAAAAGAAGGAGTCGCCATCGACGGCGGAGCCGCTCCTGCTTGGCATCACGAAAGCGAGTCTCACGACGCAGTCATTTATCTCGGCGGCGTCGTTCCAGGAGACCACGCGCGTGCTCACCGACGCGTCGATTCGTGGCGCGAAGGACGACTTGCTCGGTCTCAAGGAGAACATCATCATCGGTCACCTGATTCCGGCGGGCACGGGCATGTATCGGTATCAGGAGGTCGATCTCGACCTGCAGCCACCCGAGGGATCGGAAGGTTTCGCACCGCTGCCTGCGACGCCGGAACCGGAGCTCAAGTCGATCTTCTCGATAGCGGAGGAGGAGGGCGGGGGGGATTTCACCGCCACACCGCGGCCGTCGTTGCCGAGAGAAGCTCGCTAAATTGCTCTCCACAGGAGAAAGCGCCAGCCGATTGGCTGGCGCTTTTTTCGTATGGCGATTGGTAAGTTGACGCGGCGAGCCCCAGGCGCAAGTTCACTCCATGCTCGGGCCGCTAAGGACGTACTTCGACCGACTCGCATTGCGCGCCGTGCATCGCTCCGGTGCTCGTGTCGATCGGTACAAGCTCGCCAGGCGCTCCTTCGTTAGTGAGCAGTTACTCAACGACCCGGTCATCGCCGACGCCGTCAGGCGACACGCCGCCGAGCAGGGGATCGTCGAGGCGGAGGCATGGGGCGTCGTCCATCGCTACATCGACGAGATCGTCCCCTTCTTCAACATCATCGCCTACTACCAGCTCGGTTATCGCGCGGCCGGCTGGCTACTCGATCTCTTTTACAAGGTGTCGGTCGAGTACGCGGACCGCGCGCGGCAAGAGCAGCTGCCGCGCGATGCGGTCCTCGTGTATCTGATGAACCACCGTTCCAACGCCGACTACGTTCTCGTGAGCTACGCGCTCGCCGGCGACGTCGCGATCTCGTATGCGGTGGGCGAATGGGCGCGCGCCTTTCCCCTCGAGCATCTCTTCAAGGCATTCGGTTCGTACTTCGTGAGACGGCGCTATCGCGAGGCGCTCTATCACGCAGTACTCGAACGCTACGTGCAGCTGATTACACGCCAGGGAGTTACTCAAGGGATATTTCTCGAGGGCGGTCTCACGAAGGACGGCAAATTGCGTCCACCGAAGATTGGGTTGCTCGATTACGTGCTCGGTATCGCGCGCGATCCGGCGTACCGATCGCGGCTGTTCATCGTGCCCGTTGCCGTCAACTACGATCGTGTACTCGAGGATCGCACGTTGCTGCGCGAGCTCGCTACCGCCGACGGGCACCCGCACACATCGAAATTCAAGCAGCTGCGCGAGGTGGTGCACTACCTCTGGTGGAATTCGGCGCGACTCGTCACGCGGCGATGGAAGCGTTATGGGCGAGCCGCGGTCACCGTCGGCGCGCCGATCGCGCTGGACGAGTGGTTCGCGCGCGAGTCGACCCTCTTTGATTTGCCGCGCGCGCATCGGCTCGCACGCGTGCAGGCGCTCTGCGACGAGATCATGGTGCGCATCGGGCAACTGGTCCCCGTGACTTCAGTGCCGTTGGCCTGCGCGGCGATCCAGAGCATCGATCGCGACTTCATCCCGCGTTCGCTCCTCCTCGATCGAATGACGGAAATGCGCGCGGTGCTGGTCGAGCTCAACGGGCGAGTTATCCGCGCCGATCGGGACATAACGGAAACGTGGGAGCGCGCTTGGCGAATGTTGCGCATGCGCCGCGTGTTGCTCGAGACGGGAGACGGGTACACGCTCTTGCCGCGCAACCGCGAGCTCGTTCGCTATTACGCGAACAGCATCGCACACCTGCTGGGCCCCTACGAGTCTGCGGTACGAGCCCGTGACGCACGCCCGACCGGTGAGTTCGCGGCGCCGGATCTCGCGGGGCCCCACGGGGCGTCCAAGGCGCCGTGAGTTGGTGCTAACAATTCCTGCTGGACGAATGTATGGACGGTCCTTAGGTTACTCGCGGCGCTCCCGAAACGGGAGCACGTGCCGTCCACGCTCGCAGCGTGGCAGTACTCGCTGAGCAGTGCCTAACGAGCATCGCCTCGTCTCGGCACGTTGCTCGTCGGCACCCTAGCGTTCACCAAGACCCGTTCCCCCGCCATGAACAACAGAGTGGCCCTCGCGGCGTTGATGGGGATATTCCTCATCGCCGCACCAGCTCATGCGCAGCAGAAGACCATCACCGGCAGAGTCATGGCCGAGGGCGGCAATCCGCTCCCCGGCGCGCAGGTGGTCGTCAAAGGCACGCGCACCGGTACCACTACCAACGCGCAAGGCAACTACACCATTCGCGCCGACGTCGGACAGACCCTGCAGTACCGCTACATCGGAACCGCGCCCCAGGAGCGTGTCGTCGGCACCGCGGATGTCATCGACGTGCAGCTGAACCACGTTGCCACGAACCTCGACGCGATCGTCGTGACCGCGCTCGGGCAGACGGCACAGGTGCGCACGCTCGGCGCCGCGCAGCAGACCGTCGAGGGGACGAAGGTCGCCGAAGCGCAGCGCGACAACTTTGTCAACTCTCTCGAGGGACGCGTGGCCGGCGTGACGGTCAACAGCACCTCCGGCACACCGGGCTCCTCGACGCGGATCACGATTCGCGGCATCAGCTCGATCAGCAGTAGCAACCAGCCGCTATTCGTCCTCGACGGGTTGCCGATGGATAACAGTACGATGAACACTGGCGTCCTCGGCTCGGACCAGCCCGGCTCGCCTTCGGCCTTCAGCAACCGCGGCGTGGACTTCACCAACCGCGCCGCGGATATCGACCCGAACGACATCGAGTCGATTACGGTGCTCAAAGGGCCGGAAGCGGCGGCGCTCTACGGTATCGATGCGGCCAATGGCGCCATCGTCATCACCACGAAGCGCGGCCGCGCGGGCACGCAGTCGCTCACGTACAGCAACAGCTTGCGGGTCGAGAGCGTGCGGAAGTCACCTGATGTTCAACGCGTCTACCAACTCAGCGGGGCGATCGTCACGGGCGGCTTCGGCGGCGCTGGCTTCCAGTACTTCGGTGCTCCATACCCGGCCAACACGCAGTTCTACGACAACATCGGAAGCTTCTTTCAGAGTGGCTTTACCCAGACTCACAACCTTGCGTTCAGTGGCGGTGCGGCGGACGGCCGTCTCACCTATCGCATCGCGGGGGGCGTCGACCGCAACAACGGTGTCGTGCCCAATTCGACGTACGACCGCATCAACGTGACGGGCGCGTCGACCGGACAGGTGACCAACTGGCTGTCGGCCGATCTGTCGATGCTCTACTCGAATGCGGTGAACAAGCAGCCCATGAAAGGCGACGACGGACCGCTCGTTGGACTTCTGGAATGGCCCGCCAACGACAACGCGGCGGACTTTCTCTCAGCAGCCGGAACGCGGCGTCGCCTAACGCTTCTCACGGCCGGATCGGAGATCGACAATCCGTACTACAATGTCTACAAGAACAGGAACAACACCACGAACAACCGCGTTCTGACGAATTTGACGTTCACGTTCACCCCCGTGTCGTGGGGCAACCTGAAAACGCAGCTCGGAGCTGACTATAACACGAATCAGGTCCTGATCGATCGGGATCCGGGAAGTGTCCTTGGGTTCAACGCCATTGTGACGTCGTCCGGTATTCTCGATCAGGCGGCAGACGTGAGGCGAAATCTGACCTCGCAGACGACGCTCAACATCAATCCATACACCATCCGCGATCACTTCTCGTTGAGCGGATTCGTCGGCAACGCGATCTACGATCAGGACGACAACGTCGATGCGCTCACGGGGCGGGGATATCTCGACCCGAACTTCGTCTCGATCAACAACACGTCGAGTCGCTTCAGCGCCACGACGGACACGAGGCGACGCCTGATCGGGTTTTACGGACAGGGGACGCTCGATTTCAATCACTACCTGTATGTCAACGTCACCGGGCGCAACGACCTTACGTCTACGATCCCCGAGGCGCACCACTCGTTCTTCTATCCCGGCGTCAACGGAAGCTTCGTCTTCACCGACGCGTTTCCATCACTGCAGCGCTGGTTCACCTCGGGGCGCGTGCGCGCGGCGTATGCCGAAGTTGGTCGTGACGCGCCACCCTACTCCGACCATCCGTCGCTCCAGTTCGCGCCGACGTCGTACGGCGGCTACATGTATGGCTTCACCGGTCCGAATCCGAACCTCGAGCCGGAGTTCAAGAAGGAGTCCGAATTCGGCACGGAGCTCAGCTGGTTCAAGGACCGCTTGGGCGTCGACGCGACGTATTACCGCAGCCGGACGACGAACCAGATCGTTCAGAACATTCGTGAGAGCTACGGCACGGGCTTCATTCTCTTCAACCTGAATGGCGCCGTGACGGAGAATCACGGTCTCGAACTGGTTCTCCGCGGCACACCGATCCAGCAGTCGAGGTTCTCGTGGGATTTCCAGGCCAACTTCGACAAGCATCACGGCCAGACGGTCAGCCTGCCTAACGCCTTGCCGGAGTCGTACGTGTCGGACACCTGGCTCTATGGCAATGTGCGCAACGGCACCGAGCCGGGACTTTCCACCGAGTCGCTCACCGGGAATTTCTACCTGCGGAACAAGAACGGTCAGCTCATCATCGATCCGACCTCCGGTTTGCCGATTCGATCCGGTTCGTTCATCGACGCCGGCTACGACCGCACGCCGAAGTGGACGGTGGGCCTGACGAATACGTTCCATTACAAAGCGTTCACGCTCGATGCGCTGATCGACTTCCGGCGTGGTGGCGACATCTTCAATGCCACGCAGTCGTTCCTGTACAATCATGGGCTCTCGACGCTGTCCCTCGATCGCAACACGCCACGCATCATCCCGGGTGTGCTGCGCGACGGTAAGGAAAACAGCAACAATCCGACGCCGAACACCCTCGTGATCGTGCCGGCCGTGAATACGGCTTACTACTCGGGCGCGAGCGAGGAACTGTTCATCGAGCGCAACATCAACTGGATCTGGCTCCGCAACGTCACGCTCTCCTATCAGATTCCTCCGCGCTACTTCCAGAGCGCCAGCGTCTTCGTTACGGGCACGGATCTGTTCCTGCGCAGCAACTACACGGGACTCGATCCAATGACCAACGGCAACGACGCCGCTGTTGGCGGTTCGGGCGCGGTTGGTATCGACTGGGGGAATTTCCCCACGCCACGTGGATTCAACTTCGGCTTCCGCCTTGGATTCTAGCGCTCGCCAACTCGCGACGCTGACTCCCTTCGATGAGTAAATACGAATGAGAATTCGATACTTCGCAGTGCTTGCCGGCGCCCTGATCGCAGCGAGCGCGTGCAACATGGACAAGTACCTCGCCGTCAACACCAATCCGAATGCGCCGCAGACCGTCACGGCGAATCTGTACCTGCCGCCGATGGAACATTGGCTCATCACGTCACCGCAGTACGACGGGCGCTTTGTCGGCCGCTACACGCAGATGTTCATGCTACCCGGCTCCGCCACCGCCACAGTGCCCTCGAGCTGGGACCGCGAGGGCTACGATCGCCTCAGCGACAACGGCGCCGAGCAATGGCGCGACGTCTATTGGTCGCTCGGCCAGAACCTGAGCGACATGATGACCAAGTCTCAGGCTGAGCAACGCTGGGATCTCCTGGGCGTCGGGCAGGTGCTCCGGGCGTGGGGATGGCAAGTGCTGGTCGACCTGCACGGCCCGATCATCATCAAAGAAGCATTCGATCCGACGCGCTCGCTGTTCGACTACGATACGGAGCAGTATGCGTATCAGGTGATCGACAGTCTCTTGAACGAGGCGACCAAGAATCTGAGTCGCACCGACGGGGCGGTCGACCCGACGTATCTCGCGATCGGCGACAACCTATACCACGGCGACCGCACGAAATGGCTCAAGTTCGCGTACGGTCTGCGCGCGATCAGCAAGAACCACTTCTCGAACAAATCGACGTACGATCCTGCGACCGTGATCAAGTACGTGGACAGCTCGTTTACGAGCAACGCCGACGACGCGCTGTTCGCCTATCCCGACAAGGACCCGGCATTTCAGGATTTCAACTTTCTCGGCCAGAGCCGAAACAACGTCACGTCCTACCGGCAAACGAACTTTGCTCTGAATCTGATGAACGGAACCGACTTCGGTGGCGTCGTGGATCCGCGGATGACGCGGATACTCTCACCGTCACCAGATGGTCAGTATCGGGGAGCGGATCCGAACAACCCCCAGGGCGGTGCGTTCACGGCCACAACGGCGCCTAACAACTTCTTCGGGCGTGCGTCGGCGGACCGCAGTCTACCGTCTGGCCGGTACGTCTTCGATGACAACGCGAAGGTCCCGAACATGACGTACGCCGAGCTCCAGTTCGTGAAGGCGGAGGCGGCTTATCGGATGGGTGACAAGGTGAAGGCGCTCGCGGCCTACACGAACGGCATTTCGTCGCACATCGACTTCGTGAACGCGCGCGTGGCCGAGAATCGTGATACCGCCGAGCACGCGATCACGGCAGCAGAGAAAGCTGCCTTCCTCGGGAATCCAGCCATCGTACCTGCGGCGGCGAACCTGACGCTGACGCAGATCATGTCGCAGAAGTACATCGCGCTCTTTGGCTGGGGCTTCAACGAGGCCTGGATGGACATGCGCCGCTATCACTACACGGATGTCGATCCGGCGAGCGGAGTGCAGGTGTATCCCGGCTTCACGAAGCCTACGAGTCTGGATCCAGACAACAACGGAAACTTTGTGCAGCGCATCCGTCCGCGCTACAACTCGGAGTACGTCTGGAATCAATACGGGCTAGGGAATATCACCCCCGTCAGCGGACTCGTTCCGACGTATCACACGCAGCCGCTCTGGGTGACGTGTGCCGCCGACAACTGCCAACCCTTCTAATCGAGACCATGAAAGGCCTCCGCTTATTCGCGGCACTCGTCGCTGCTGTCGTCGTGGCAGCGTGCGGTGAGAAGAACGCCGCGCAGAATATCGCCGGACCGACGGCTGGTTCGGCGGTGAAGTTCTTCAACTTCGGCGTCAATGCCCCGGCGGTGAACTTCTACGCCGACACTCAGAAGATCTCCGCGATCTCTACGGGGGTCTGTAACAACGGCATCGACGGCAAGACCACCGACACGTTGTGCCTCACGACTGGAAAACCGTCCACGAATGGTACGGGCTACGGTGCCAATGGCAGCACCACCGGTCTCTATTACTCGGTTGCACCTGGCTCGTACACGCTCTCCGGGCGCATCACCGCGACGACGGACAGCGGGGTCGCCATCTCGAACACACCGGCGACACTCGAGAATGGAAAGTTCTACTCGTACTACCTGAGCGGGATCTACAACACGTCGACGAAGACCGTCGAGGGATTCGTGGTCGAGGATCCCCTGCCGACAATCGATCTGACAGCCACGTACGTGCGATTCGTGAATGCGAGCTCCAACTCCCAGCCGATGACGCTGCACCTCAAGAATTCGACTGGCGCGGATACCACAGTCGGCACGGCGGTCGCGTACAAGGGCGCCAGCGCCTTCGTGCGTGTGGACCCGGGCAGTTACGATCTCAGCACGTACGTTGGCGGTTCGAACACGGCGGTGATCACGAGGACCGGCGTAGCGTTCAACGCTGGCCACGTCTACACGGTCACCGCATACGGTGACATGACTGTGTCGACCGGTACGAACATTCCGAAGCTGGACAACACGGCGAATTGGTAGCGCTTGTCGGTGGGACTAGGGGCTAGCGCATAGGGGCTGGGGATTTTCACCCAGCCCCTATGCGCTAGCCCCTAGTCCCTCGGAGGCGTATCCCCCTGTGTCCTTTAGGATTACGGCCCGCAGAACGGCTTGACATGCTCTTCTGGTTAGTCTACGTTTCCCAGTCTCTACCGCCCACGCAGGCGGTTTTGTGTTCGTGCCGTGGCCCGGCTGGGGTGTGCGGCATTTGTCTGAATCCGAGTTCATGCCGACCATCAATCAGCTCGTCCGGCAGAGCCGTCGGGACGTTCTCAAGAAAGAGAAGTCGCCGGCGCTCAAGTCGAATCCATTCCGTCGTGGCGTGTGCACGCGCGTGTACACCACCACACCCAAGAAGCCGAACTCCGCATTGCGCAAAGTTGCGAAAGTTCGCCTGACCAACGGCTTCGAGGTCATCGCGTACATCCCCGGCGAAGGCCACAACTTGCAGGAGCACTCGATCGTGCTCGTGCGTGGCGGCCGCGTGAAGGATCTACCGGGTGTTCGCTATCACATCGTTCGCGGTACGCTCGACGCAGCTGGCGTGCAGGGCCGGAACAAGAGCCGCTCAAAGTATGGAACGAAGAAGCCCAAAGCCGGAGGCAAGAAGTGAGTCGCCGCAAGAGTGCCATCAAGCGCCCCGTCCTCGCGGACTCGCGTTATGACAGCCAGACTGTTTCGAAGTTCATCAACGTGCTGATGTACCAGGGAAAGAAGTCAACGGCCGAGCGCCTCTTCTACGGCGCGATGGACCTCGTTGAGTCGCGTACGAATCAGCCGGGCGTGAACGTCTTCAAGCAGGCGCTGGCGAACCTCAAGCCGGTTGTCGAGGTCAAGAGCCGTCGCGTCGGTGGCGCGACGTACCAGGTTCCCGTGGAAGTGCGTCCGGAGCGACGCACGGCGCTCGCGATGCGTTGGCTCATCAGCTTCTCCCGCGACCGCAACGAAAAGTCGATGTCGGAGAAGCTCGCCGCCGAAGTGATCTCGGCGTCGAAGGGTGAAGGGAACGCGGTGAAGAAGAAGGACGATACGCACCGCATGGCAGACGCAAACAAGGCCTTCGCGCACTATCGCTGGTAACCAGCGCGAGCAGGTCTCTACAAAAACCCCGCTTGGTCTCGAATGACTGGCGGGGTTTGTTCTGCCCGGGATCGGAGAGGGCAGAGGGCAGAGGGCGAGGGTGTCGCGCTTCAACCCTCAACCCTCAACCCTCAACCCTCAACCCTCAACCCTCAACCCGCTTCTACCTACGCTGCTGCTTGTTGCGCCTGCCCTGTCTCAACACTCACCGCGGTCGATGTCGAAACCACAGCACCAGCGGGTTTCGAGAGCCGAGGCAGTGCCACCACGTTCTCCCACGTCGCGAGCAGCTCCGGATCGGTTTGAATCACCGGTCGCACCAACGTGTCGATCACGCGCACGAGCTGGATGCAGCGACTCTCGTGTCCTACCATCGCTGCCGTCGTACCGGT
>DASXKV010000021.1 GCA_036496605.1 Gemmatimonadaceae bacterium
CCGCCCAATGGCGGCGCGCCTCTTTTCTTTTGGCCAACGTGACCAGCACACGCGCGCAGCGGTCCGAGTTGGGAACCGCGTCAATCGCCTATCGACCTCAACCTGGCCAAGCCGTGAGCACAATCTGGACAGATCTGCTTCACCCAGGCGTGCCCGTCATCGAGAAGGTCATTCGCACGATCGTCGTGTATGTCTTTCTTCTCGTGGGCCTCCGCCTGGCCGGAAAGAGAGAACTCACTCAACTGAATCCCTTCGATCTGGTGGTGCTACTGCTCCTCTCGAACACCGTTCAGAATGCCATCATCGGTGAAGACAACTCACTCGCTGGTGGCATCCTCGGCGCGGCGATACTGCTGGCGCTGAATGGGGTTCTGGTTCGCCTGCTCTTTCGGTGGGGGAAGCTCGACGCGATCGAGGGAAGACCGGACATCCTGATCCGCGACGGTCACGTCGTCCGCAAGCATCTCGAGCGTGAGCTGATCACACTCGCGGAGCTCGAATCGGCCGCCCGCCGGCAGGGACTGGAGTCCCTCGCCCACGTCAAGCATTGCCGGCTCGAGACGGGCGGCGCACTCACCTTCATCGCGAAGCATCCCACCGACGACGAGCGCCGTCACCACGATCTGACGTTGCACCTCGAGCGACTCGAGGAAATTCAGCGTTCGCTCAAGGAGCAGGTGGACGCGCTGGGCCGGAAGATCGAAGGAACCGCAAACCGAAGCTGATCGCCGCCGCGCGCGGCGTCGAGCTGCCCGACGAGACTCGCGCGCACGCGCCGCACGACCAGTTCGCCGATGGAGGGCGACCACGGTGCGGCTCCGAGCATGCTGCTCGCCCAGGCTGGCCGGTTGTCCAGGGTAAACCAACGGGCGCGCACGCGAACGATGCCAAGCGCGCGCGCGTCGAGCGACATATCGAGCAGCGCCTGGCGCGCGCGGAGCTCCGGCGCGAGCGCTCCGAGGTCGGCGCAGATGACGGGACCGGCGCTCGTTAGGCTCAGCGGATCGTCGTCGAAGAGCGTGGGATTGATCGAGATTCGGCGACGTGGCAGCGGCACCGAAAGAATGTGCCGCACGAGCAGATACGGATCGACCGATCGCGCATCGGCCCACTGAGCCAGGAAACCGTCGCGAACCGACTCGGGCAAATACGTCATCTCCTCGACAGCGTCGACGAGCGGGCGCGCTGCGCCGAAGATCATCGCGACGGGTGACACGGTGGTATATCCGGTGAGCGCCGCGTCCTGAACCGCGGAGAGATAGCCATCGGACCGGCCCTCGCGCGCGAGTGACACGGCGACCAGCCAATCGACGCTGCGCGCGAACACTTCGGCCGGTCGCTCTTCGGTCGGCGGAGCACCTCGGCGAACGACGCGAGCGGCGGCCAGATCTCGCATCGATGCCGCGAGCGGACCGCGCTGCTCGCGGACCGCGCGATCGGTGCTATAGCCGCTCCCCGCGTACAGGCTGCGCGCTGCCTGCCAATCGAGGTCGTGCGCCAGCTCGTGCGCGAGCGTGCCGGAGGACGAATAGATCGACATGCGAATTGTCCGCGTCGCCGGATCGTGCAGGGCGAGGATCGTGTCGGGGAGTCCGCCCGCGGCAACGGCGATATGAAGTCCGGCGACCGAGAATCCCGTGAGCACGCGCTGCAGGTCGCGAATACTCGTCCCGATCATGCGCAGGTAGTACGGCTGCCACTCGCGCCGGACATCACGATCGAAGCTCACGCCGGCAAGGCCGAACTCGGCGCGGAGGTCGGCAACGCTCGGCGCCGATGCACCGGGGAACCACGGGACTTCCTGCGCCATCGCGCGAAGCGACGTCGCCGCGGCGAGCACGGCGAGAGCACCCGCGCCGCGTGCGGTGTCTCCGCTCGCGAGAAGCATGTCATACTCGCCGGCGAGCGTTTCGGCGTTCACGGCACCGGTCGCGAACTGCGAGCGAGCGCGCTCGACACCTGCGGGCAATTCGCCGCTCGATAGCTGAGACCGGTGCGTGCGGATCGTCACCGCAACCGGCGGCTCGGGCGGCTGCGACGTGCCTGCGACCACGAGGCGCGATGACGACGCGACTCCAAGGAGCGGCGAAGAGGCCACCGATGTGCTCGGCTTCGAGCCCGTCGGAGTCCGACTGAGAGCGCGAATCGACTCGAGCAGCTTCGGAACCGCAGCAAGTGCATGCGATTGCAGCTGGTCGTCGAGCGGTTCGGCTGCCGGCCGCTCCACGAGCAGTGAACGCGCGCGGCGTCGCCTAACGAGCTCGGCCAGTGGATCGAGATGTTGCAGGTCGGCTGTGTGCAGGAGATCGCGTAAGTCGGCCTGCGCGAGATCGCGATCCCGCATGAGCGCTGCGACCTGAGCAGCAACCACGTCGCTTTGCTCGGCAATGGTTTGTTCGCCCGCAGCGAGCGCGTAGGCAAGCCGTACGGTCAACTCACCCGCGCGTGGGTCACCGGCGGACTCGATCGTGTGTTGAATGAGCGCGAGGTGTGCGGCGCCTTCCGCTTGTGAGTCAAAGGCATCGGCGACCGCCGGGTCGACGATGTACGCGTCGCCACGACGGAGGCGCGCGAGTATTGCCCAGGCAACACGGGTCTGCGTGGAGTCGCCGAGCCGCGGATCGGACAGTGCAAAGTCTACGAGTCGGAACGGGCTGCCGAGGCCAAGCCGCAACTGCTCGAGATAACCGATGGCGACGGCGGTGCCGGGATCGACGTGGGCCGGCATCGACTTCGCACGCTCGAGGACAACGAGCGAGTCATAGTATTGGGCGGCTCGGCGCATATGCGCCGCCGCGTCGCCGCTCATCTCGGGTCGCGACCGTAGCCAGCCGAACGTCGAGGCGACGCCCAGCGAAATCGCTGTGAGCAACAGCGAGAATCTGCGATGATTCCCGAGGATGGCCATCATTTGCTCTGTACCCGTGTCGGCGGCGAGGGTTGCTGGTGAGCGTTTCCCTCACCGCGCGCGCGCGTCTATCATCCGATCACGCCATGCTGCGAATGCATTTCACTTCGATCTCTCGCCTCGGGCTCATCGCCCTCGGCTTCTTCGGAAGCTCCGTTCGCGCGCAAGCGCGATCGGAATCCTCGCAAGCCGCCTCGGTCGCCGATGACGTGACATTCCGCGTCACGCCGCAGCGACCAGATCTCGGCTCGCTCGTACTCCTTTCCTTTAGACGCTCGAACCCCAGAAGCGATTCTATCCAGTCGGTAACAGGATGGATGGCCGGGGAGCCCTTGCACTTCCATATAGACAGCTCGGGCACCGAGCGTGCCTTCGGCGCCGTTCCGCTCGAAGCGTCGGACAGTGTTGTTGCACGTGTCATCCTTCACCTGACATCCGGTGCCGCCGACACGTTGAGAACGGTCATCGCGGTACCCCATCACATGGCGCCGAATGGGGTCCGAGCGGCTCGGGCTCGTCACCTACAGGTGTCGAAGGTGTTCACCGCGAAGCCGGATTCGCTCACGGAAGCGCGGATCGAACGGGATAACGCGAGGGCGCGCGCCGTGGGGCGCAGTGCGCATGCAACGCCGGAATTGTGGACGGAGCCATTCATGCGGCCGCGCGCATCGCGGATAACGAGTGCGTTCGGCTCCGGCCGCTTGTTCAACGGACGGCTGACGAGCAGTCACGGGGGTGTGGACTTCGCGGGCCAGCCGGGCGATCCCGTACGGGCGGCGAACCGTGGCGTCGTCGCGCTCGTCGACAATTTCTTTCTCGCCGGCAACGTCGTGTACGTGAATCACGGTGGCGGAATCGTCACCGGATATTTTCACCTGACGCAAGCGACGGTCGCGGTGGGCGACACCGTGGAGCGCGGTCAGGAGATCGGTGTCGTGGGCGCGACCGGACGCGTGACCGGCCCACATTTGCACTGGAGCGCGCGATACGGCGAGCACACCGTCGACCCGATGGGTCTCATCGAGCTGACGCGAGTCGTCGCCTCGAAAGCTGGCCGAACAGATCGACCGCGCTGAAGACACCACAGAACATCCCGCGGCGCTTAAACCCCAGCATGGGTCCATTGGTCACATGTTAGGGCTGCCCTTGTTTGGCGTCGTTGGGTGTCGTTGGGCGCCAGTCCCCTTCGCCGCCTCACGAGGCCTGTTGACACCCGTCGCGACCGCGGGCTATTTACTGACTGCTCGATAAGCGTAACGCACTTGCTGCCACCCGCCGATTCGCGATCCTCGTCGCGTTCGCGCGTCGGCGCCGTCGCCTTGCGAGTGCACAACGCGACTGCGGTCGTTCTCCATTCCGCAACGGGGCGATGGGAGAACGTCGCGGCGGTCCATTCTTACCAGAGGTCACGGCACGATATGACGAGTCACCTCAGAGGTGTCCTTGCCAGCATGGCGCTCGCCGCGCTCTTGCCCGCGATCGCGGGAGCTCAGCAAGGCACGACAATCACGGGACGCGTAACGAGTGAGACCGACGTACCGCTCCAGGGAGCGAGTGTCAGTGTTCCCTCACTCAGCGTGGGGTCCTACACGAATGCCGACGGTCGTTACACGTTTATCGTGTCGGCCGGACGCACGGGACAGACGGTGACCGTCGTCGCGCGCCGCATCGGCTACCAGCCGCGCACCATCCAGCTCACGCTCGCCGCCGGCGCGAACACTCAGGATTTCAAGCTTGCGGTGGCACCGACGCAACTCACTGGCGTCGTCGTAACGGCGCTCGGCATCGAGATGGAGAAGAAGGCGCTCGGCGTCTCGCAACAGACGATCGATTCGACGGCGCTGACGCAGAACGTCCGGACGACGAATCTCATCGCCTCGCTTTCCGGCAAGATCGCCGGCATCAACGTGACGAGCGCGTCGACGGAGGGCGGTTCCTCGCGGGTCGTGATTCGCGGTGCGACGTCGATCGGCGGCAACAATCAGCCGCTCTTCATCGTCGACGGCATTCCGATCGACAACTCGAACTTCGCGTCTAGCACGGAGCAGCGCGGCTACGGCGGCTTCGACATGGGCAACACGGCCCAGGACCTGAACCCCGACGACATCGCGACGATTTCGGTTCTCAAGGGGCCCAACGCGGCGGCGCTGTATGGCGCGCGCGCGGCGAACGGCGCCATTGTCATAACAACGAAGAGTGGCCGTGGCGCGGGCGGCTTCAACGTCGCCGCGAGCACGAACATGACCTACGACAGTCCCCTCAAGCTGCCCCAGTATCAGAACACGTGGGGTCAGGGCTTCCAGGGCGACATCTGCGACACCTGGAACAAAGGACAGAGCCACTTCGAGAAGGGTGCCGTGCCGGCGAACTTCGACTACGCTACGTGTGGGTTCTCGTATGTCGATGGCAACTACACCGGCGTCAACGACGGTGTCGACGAGAGCTGGGGACCACGGCTCGACGGCACGCCGCGCTCGCAGTTCAGCTACACGACGCCGATGGGGGCCGAGGTGCGGCCCTGGGTTGCGCATCCGAACAACGTCTCGAGCTTCTTCCAGAACGGGAAGACGATCACGACGAACGCGTCGGCGCAGGGATCGAACGACCGCGCGAACTTCCGCCTGTCGCTCACGCGGCAGGACGTCGACGGCATGGTACCGAACAATGTGCTGGCGCGGACAACGGCGGCCCTTAACGCGGGTGCGCGCATCTCGGAGAAGCTCAGCGCCGACGCCAACATTCAGTACATCCAAAACCAGGGCAACAATCGCCCGGGCACCGGCTACGACGAATCCAACCCGATGATGGATTTCGTCTGGTTCGGCCGGCAGGTCGACATGGCGGCCTTGAAGCACGACTACGTCGACCCCAATGGCGATCAGATCAGCTGGAACTACAGCTACCACAACAGCCCGTGGTGGACGCAGAACATGAACCACAACCGTGACCAGCGCGACCGCATCATGGGAGTCGCGTCGGCTACGTACCGGTTCACGCCCTGGTTGCGAGCGACGGGTCGCACGGGAACGGACTTCTACCGGAATTTCAATACTTATCAATTCGCCGCGGGCTGGATCGGCGGTGGCTTCGATGGCGATTACTCGAAGGGTGGCTTCCAGGAAGCGACGCGCTTCTCGCAAGAGACGAACTCGGATATCCTCGTCACCGCGACGCGCAACCTGTTCAGCGATCTCGGACTGACGGTGAACCTGGGTGGCAATCGCCGCGTCAACAACTACCGCGCCAATGGCTTCGGCACGGACCAGCTGGTGATCCCGGGAATTTATAACATTGGCAACTCGGCAAAGCAGGTGAGCCCGACCGAGACGCAGACGCAGAAGCAGATCAACTCGCTGTACGGCCAGGCGGAGTTTGCGTATCACGATTGGGCATTCGTGAACGTCACCGGGCGTAACGACTGGAGCTCGACCCTGCCGAAGGGAGCAAACTCGTACTTCTATCCCTCGGTGTCGGGTAGCTACATCTTCACCCAGGCGCTGCCCTTCCTCAGCCTCGGTGGCAAGCTGAATTACGGAAAGGTCCGCGGCGGCTGGTCGCGTGTCGGCAACGACGCGGATCCATACCAGCTCGCCGTCACCTACTCCGCGCTCTCGCAATTCGGCAGCATCTCGCGCTTCACGACGCCTGACGCGTTGTTGAATCCGATCCTCAAGCCCGAGAATACGGAAGCGTGGGAAGCGGGCACGGAGATGCAGTGGCTCGACAATCGGGTCGGGTTGGACTTCACCTACTACACCAAACGGACCTCGAACCAGATCTTGAGCGCCGAGGTCTCGAAGGCATCGGGGTACAACACGGCGCTCGTCAACGCGGGCGTGATTTCGAATCGTGGCACCGAGGCGCAGCTGACCGTCGCCCCGATCCGTTCGGACAGGCCCGGTGGATTCGGCTGGGACGTGACAGTGAACTATGGCCGCAACAGGAGCCGCGTCGATGCGTTGTATGGCAACCTGCAGACCGTCGCCCTCGGACCGACGCACTGGTCGCTCTCCGTCGAGGCACGCAAGGGCTACCCATACGGCGCGATGTTCGGCGTTGGGTTCCAGCGTGACCCGGCGACTGGTGAGCTGTTGCTCAATAACGGACTCCCGCAAGCGGAGCCATCGAGCCAGAAGCGCGTGCTCGGCACCTACACGCCGGATTGGACGGGCGGCATCGACAACACGTTCCACTACCGTGGCATCGATTTCGGCTTCCTGATCGATACGCGAGTCGGCGGCAACATCTACAGCACCGGCAACATGTGGGGCAACTACGCCGGCATATTGAAGAGCACGGAGTTCCGCCCCGATACAGGTTTGCTCATCAAGGGAATCGACCAAGCGACGGGTCAGGCGAACACGGTGCATGTGCGGGCAGAGGAGTACTACCACTCCTTGTATCCGATCCAGGAGCCGTGGATCTACAAGGCGAACTTCGTGAAGCTGCGTGAGGCTCGCGTCGCGTTTCAGCTCCCGCAGCGTCTCCTCGGTCGCACCAGGCTCCAGAACGCGCGCTTTTCGCTCATCGGTCGCAACCTCGCGCTTTGGGGCACGAAGGTGCCGAACATCGATCCGGAGACGGCATTCAGCTCTACCAACCTGCAAGGCATCGAGATGGGCCAGATGCCGACGGCGCGCAGCATCGGGTTCCAACTGGCTGTCACGCCCTAACCAGCACACACACGAGGACGATACCAAGATGATTTGGCATACACGATCTATCGCGTTGTGCGGGCTCGCGCTCACTTTGGGTGCCTGCAACAACGACAAGTTGACGAACGTCAACAAGAATCCGAACGCGCCTGAGCAGGTCTCGGCATCGCTGCTCTTTCCAACGGCAGCCGTGTCGTCACTTCGGCTCGCTCGGGGAACGATCGAAATCACACCGAGTGCCTTCGTGCACTGGCCACAATACGCTGCAGAGTATCAGTATCCTGAGATCAGCTACTATCAGTTCCGTCCGACGACGGCGGACGGATGGTTTAGTGCTTACTACATCGGTCCCATCGAGGACTTGCAGCAAGCGCTGCGTCAAACCATCGCCGCGAGCCACCCGAACCAAATTGGCCCGATCCTCGTCCTGCGCGCGTTCAATTTCTCGACGATGACGGGGTTCTGGGGCGACATTCCGTTCAGTCAGGCGGCGCAAGGCGACAAGGGCGCGATCGCACCGGTCTATGACAAGCAGCAGGTGGTCTACGATTCGCTCCTGAAGAACCTCGCCGACGCGAATGCCATGATGGGCCCGAGCGCCGGAATCACTTTCGAGGGGCAGGATCCGGTGTACGGCGGCGATATGACGAAGTGGCAGAAGTTCGCGAATTCGCTTCGTGCGCGGCTCGGTATGAACCTGTCCAAGGTCGACGCGAACCGAGCGAAGACGGAAGTCGCGGCAGCGATCGCGGCCGGCGGCTTCGCGGACAACTCGGACAACGCGCAGATCAGCTGGCCCGGCGACGGCACGAACAACAATCCGTGGTGGGATACCGAGAAGGACGGCCAGGGCACGCGCGACGACACACGCATGAGCAGCACGTTCATCGACACGCTCAAGAGCCTGAATGATCCGCGCCTGTCCGTGTTCGCGCGGCCGGTGCAGGATCCGAGCTGCATCAACGCCGGCGCGAGCATACCGCTCTGCACGCCGGTGGCCGCTGGTGGTTATCGCGGCCAGCCCAACGGCCTCGAGGCGGGCGACGCGGGTGTCTGGGGGCCGAAAGCGTCAAAAATCGGACTCCAGGTCATCGCCGCCGATCAACCTTCGTACTTCATGACGTACGCCGAGTACTCCTTCATCAAGGCGGAAGCAGCCGAGCGTGGCTGGATCTCAGGCAGTGCGGCGCAGTTCTACACCGATGGCATCACGGCCTCGATGCAGCAGTGGGGCGTGAGCGCGTCGAATATCGCAGCCTATCTCGCGCAGCCACGGATCACGTACACGCCTGGCGCGGCGGGTCTGGCGCAGATCGGCCTGCAGAAGTGGATCGCGCTGTTCACGCAGGGCTTCGAGGCGTGGAGCGAGTGGCGCCGGACCGGCTTCCCGAACCTCACGCCCGTGCCGACCGCCCGAACGTCCGACAAGCAGATTCCGCGGCGCATCATCTATCCGCAGACGGAGCAGTCGTTCAACAATACGAACCTTCAGGCAGCGATCGCCGCGCAGGGTGGCAGCGACGCGTTGAACAAGCGCCTCTGGATCGATCCGTAAGCATCGCTGGTGAGTAGTTGCTGAATAGCAACGAGGCAGGAGGGAGCCACTCCCTTCTGCCTCGTTTGCGTTTTCGCCAGCGCCGCTCAGTCGAGAGCGCTCAACGTTGTGCTGGGTCGATGACCGTGAGAACCTGAATCGCACCGTGCGTGTGACCCGCGCCCCACCTGTAGGTCGCTTCCGCTGCGTCGAAGTACCGAACGCCGATTACGCCGGCGACGGGCAGGTTGTACAGCTGGGTGGTCGACCCAAGGCGGGCGTTATCGAGATAGACGACAAGATTCGGCTCTTCAGAAACGACTGTTGCCGCACTCCCTGGTCCCTCCGATAACGTGTCGAAGCCGCGGAAGTTCAGCCAATTGCGTCGCAGCGTCCTGACCAAGTCGTAGACGCTGCCGTTGACGCCGGAACGCTCGATCTCTTCAACCGTGATCGGTCGGCGAGCTGTCGATGGAGGAGCCACTGCCTCGGCGACTTGTGGAACCTCGGATCCGCACGCGTGCGAGCGAAAGAGCACGTTGGCCAGCGTTGCACCGACCAGGGCACCGGCAATCGTCGCCGTGTTACGCGAGCGGTTCGCAGCCGCTCCGCGCGACGCGTCGGTCCAATCACTCATTTTGATCTTCGCCGCGACGAAACCGAGCCAGGCGCCTAACGTGCCACCGACGGCCGTGCGCACGAGCATATTATTGCCGGCGCAGCTCGGCCGCACATAGTTGATCGAGTCCTGCGCAAGAGCGCGACCGCTGACGCAGAGTAAGGCTATCGGGACCGCGATCGAGACGCGAAGGGCCAGACGCATGACATGCCTCACGATGTGGGACTCGAAACCTTGTGGCGCGGCGCTGTCGGGGGGCGCGCTACGGCAAGCTAATGCGGACGCGGGTCCTGGCAACACGGCGGTGCACGATCCGCGCCCTGCGAGAGGAATCCGCGTAAGGCGCCGCGAGATCCCGTCAACCCATTCCCTGGCCTCGGGCCAGCCACTCGCCGCCGTCCACGACGAAGATCGAGCCGGTAATCCAGTCACCCGCGGGGGACGCGAGAAAAGCGACCGCGCTCGCGATGTCGGCCGGCATTCCCCATCGGCGCAGGGGGATGGATTTCTTCGCGTAATCGTCCATCGCGCGCTCCACGGCGAAGAGGTCCGGGGCGTCACCGCTACTCGGCGGTGTGAAGGCCTTGCGAACGCCCTCAGTCGGAATCGGGCCGGGTGCGACCGCGTTCACGCGAATGCCATGACGAGCCCACTCGAGCGCCAGCGTCCTTGTCAGCGCATCGATCCCGGCCTTCGCCGCCGTCGCGTGCGCCATGAGAGGCCAGCCACGGTAATGCAGCGTCATCGAGATGCTCACGATGCGCCCGCCGCCTTGCTCTTTCATTATGGGAAACACCGCCTGCGAACAGAAAAACGTCCCGTTGAGATCGATCTCGATGACGGACTTCCATGCATTCGCCGACAGCGACGCCGACGGCGCATAGAAATTTCCCGCGGCGTTGTTCACGAGGAGATCGATGCGGCCCACGCTGCCCTTCACCTCCTCGATCATTGCCTTCACACGCTCGGGCTCGCGGACATCGACGACAGTCGTGCTGACGCGCGCGCCGTTCTTCTGGAGCGATGTGCCAGCCTTGTCGAGATGTTCTTGGTTGCGGCTCGCCAGTACGACGTGGGCGCCGAGCGCGCCGAGAAGCTCGGCGATGCCGAAGCCGATGCCGGTCGCGCCGCCGGTGATGAGCGCGACCTGACCATCGAAGAGTCCCGGCCGAAACACGGATTGCTGTTCCATGCCGGCCGAAACTAGCGCGACACAGCCGGTGGGTGATAGGTGGGCGGTTGGTGATTGGTGGTTGGTGCCTCGAACTCACCAATCACCAATCACCAATCACCGACCACCAACAATCACGCTACTGCCCCAGACACGCAGCGCCGGTGGCGTCTGAAACGGCGTTCGCCGGATCGTTCGCGTTGCGCGTGGGCTGCTGCGTCGGCAACGGGATGCTGCTGTCGGTTTGTCGCTCGCTGGCATCGTACAAGAAGCGAGCGGGAATCTTCTTCCCAGCGACCACCGGGACGAGATTCGGCGAGCAGGTGCGCTTGTAGTCGTTCCACGCCTCGATCGTCTCGAAGTCGGCGATGTATTTTTCGGTGAGGATTTCCGCCAAGAGGGCCTGGCCCGCTGGCGCCTCTGAGGGCAAGCCGGCCAACGCCCGCTCCGCGTTGAGCTTCGCAAGGGCCGTCGCCTGATCGCCGGTGCGGTAGGCCGCCTCCGACCAGATGAGTAAATCCTCATTGGCGGTGACGAGCGGCTGGGTGAAGTCCGGCGCAAGCCGCACATCCGAGATGTCCGACTGCGTCGAATTGAAGTAATTCGAGAGACGTGGGTCGCTTCGCGACTTCAACAACGCCACGAAATCTGCGTTCGGCGTGAGATAGCCGGCTCGGTCCACGAAATCGAACTGGTACCAGAAGTTCTGTTCGTTCGAGTTGCCGGAGAAGACCGCAACGAAATTGTCGGCGGGGTCTGTAATGCCTAGCGGCGCTTCGGTCAGCGCTTGGGCATACGCGCCAGGCCGGACCTCGGCGGTGTGGAGGTAGAAGCGCGCTTTGAGCGTGTGGGCGAGCTTGATCCACTGTGACGCGTTACCGCCATAGGAGAGATCCGCGGGGCCTGGTCCGAAGTTCGTCGGACCGGTGGCGGCCAGATTCACCAGCGCACGCGCGAGCACCGCTTGTACCGTGTCATAGACGGAAAGCTGCGGATCAAGCGGCGGATTCGGCGTGCCCTTGAGGGCCTGGGAGTACACGAGATCTCCGAACAGGTCCGCGCCTGTGCCCATCAAGAGCGCCTCCTGATCCTGCGCGATACCGAGAAAGAGCGAGTCGCTATTGACCGCGGATTGCGCCTCGAGCTTCCGGATGTCGACGAGGCCACCGCCGCCGTAAAGCGAAGCGTGGAAACCATTCGTCGTCTGCTCGCTGACGCCGTAGTCGTAGATGTTCACGTACTGGAAATTCGTGCCCGTGAACTGTTGCGC
The DNA here is from genome assembly GCA_036496605.1 of Gemmatimonadaceae bacterium. Taxonomy (NCBI): domain Bacteria; kingdom Pseudomonadati; phylum Gemmatimonadota; class Gemmatimonadia; order Gemmatimonadales; family Gemmatimonadaceae; species Gemmatimonadaceae bacterium. The sequence continues at coordinate 12,158 of DASXKV010000021.1, forward strand.
CCACATCGACGTGATGCGCGCTGGATCACTCTCGAGCTCCGACCAGATGTTGCTCTGGACGCCGATGAAGAGCTGAGTGCTCGTTGCCTGTGTGGGCCGATTGGGATCCGTACTCAGCTCGCCACCGGTAAGAAAGTCACCACACGCGCCCACCGCGACGAGCAACAGCAGCGCTGCAGTGCAGCGGACCGATGAGTTTATGATCTTCATATTTATCGTCCTCTCGCCTCAGCGGTTGAGCGTCATTGAGATAACGAAAGACCGCGTGAGCGGGTTATTGAAGTAATCGATGCCCTGCGTGAGGAATTCACCGCCGCCGAGGCTCGACTCGGGATCGAGACCAGTGTACTTGCTCCAGGTCTGCAGATTTCGGCCGGCGATCCGAATCAATGCGCTGCTGATGCCGAACTTTCCGACGATCGTGGGCTGATCGAGCCGGTAGCTCAGAGCCAGCTCACGCCATTTCACGAAGCCGGCATCCTCGACGAACTGCGCCTGTGCGTCGCTCGCGGAGCCGCCCTCGGTTGTGAACCAGTCCTGCCACTCGGCCTCGTTACGGAACGCCGGCATCCCAGCGCCGGGGCCGGCGACATTCGGGTAGACCCTCGTCTCCCAGTTCTGACCGAAGGTCCCGACCTGCGAGCGAATGTCCGTGTCTTTGTGCGTGCCGAAACGATAGAGGGCCGAGCGCGTGCCGTCCCACATCTGGCCGCCGTGGCGAATGTCGAACAATGTCGAGAGCTCCCAGCGCCCGAAGCGGAACGACGAATTGATCGCGCCTGTCCATTTCGGACTCGGATCGGCGATCACCGTTTCATCGGGATCGACGACGGGAAGTCCACGGCCGCCGACATTATTCAGAAAGAGCGCGCCCTTCTTCGCGTTGGGCCCGCAGAGCGCGTCAATGCTCTGCACGCTGCCGCTGCCATCGATGTCGATCTGCTCGCCGAAGCCGCATCGCGCGAAGTCCAAGCCGCGAATGACACCGGGCGCATAGCCCACGGTCGACGAGCCGATCGAGCCCGTGAAGCCTTCGTTGTTATACGGGATGAATTCGACACCCTGCGCGAGCGATACGACGCGTCCCTGATTGCGCGCCCACTGGAGACCAATCGACCACTCGCTCGACTTGTTGCTGATCGGCCGCATGTTGAACGAGAGCTCTTCGCCCTTGTTCGAGACGGTCGCTGCGTTCGCGAGCTGCGACGTCGCGCCACTCTGCGAGGCGTTGATCGGTATCGAAAGAATGACGTCGGTCGAACGGCGATTGTAGTATGTGAAACTCAGGTCCGATCGCTGATTGAAGAAGCTCAAATCGGTTCCGACCTCGGCTTCGCGATCGCGTTCAGGTCGCAAGTTGTCGTTGCCAAGCGAGCCGCCAGTCACGAGACCGCCTTGCCCGCTCTGTTTGACGCCGATGGCATCGCCAAATCCGCTGCCGAAGAGCGCCGTTGACGACAGCGCGGTGATCGTCGCGTAGACGGGCGGCTCGGCACCCGTCTCACCATATGCCGCGCGCAGTTTTCCAGAGCTCAAGAGACCCGATTCCGTCGCATTGCCAAGGAATCGCGTGAAGAGCCAGGAGATATCCACCTTCGGGTAGAGCGCGGTGCGCTTCGACTCACCGAAAGTCGAGAAGCCGTCGTCGCGAAGCCCCGCCGTGAGGAACAGCTGATCGTAGAAGCCAAGCTCCCCCTGCGCGAAATACGCTTCGATGTGCCGCAGCGAGCGCGTCTCGCTCGGCGTGTAGCTGACGGTGTTCTGCAGCGCGAAGGGCGTCGGCGCGATGAGCTGATCGCCGAACACGAACACGTCGCGATAGCGCCGGGAGTTCAGGTTCTGACCGAGGGTGAGCTTCGCGTCGACGTTTGTCCCGAAGTCGTGCGCGAGCGTCGCCGTCAGGTTGTGATCGATCTGAAGGTTGTTGATGTTGAAGCGTGACACGTCGCCATTTGGCTCGCCCGACGACGTGAGCGGCAACGCCTCGACGCGCGAGTCATCGTAATAATCGGCGCCGAGAGTGTAGTTAAAGCTCAACCAATCGCTGGCGACGTAATCGGCGCTGATGTTGCCGATAAATCGTCCGAGCTCGCTCTTGTTGCCGTTGTCAGCGAGCACAAAGAACGGATTGTCGTAGCCGCGTCCGGTGCGAAGGCTCGCGGGCGTTGGATCGGGAAAGCGATAGGAGCGCTGCAGACCCGAGACCGGATCCAAATAGGGCAGATTGTTGAAATCCGGCGGTGTACGAAGAGCACCAAGCAGGAGACCATCGACGTTCGATCCCTTCTGCACGTAGTCGCCACGAGTATCATAGAACGAGAAGTTGCCGCCTAACGTGAGCGCGTTGAGCAGCTGGTGCGTGGCCTTGAGGCGGAACGTGGTGCGGTCGTAGCGATTGTTTCCTCCCTTCATCACACCCTGCTGACCCGTCTCGCCACCGGAGAGAAAGAAGGTCGTACGTGTGTTGCCGCCCGAGATGCTCAGGTTGTTGTCCGCCGTGAGGCCGGTCTGGAAAATTTCCTGGCCGTGGTTGAACACGGACGCACCGCCCCCGAGGAATGGACCGAAGGACAGTGAAGTGGCGTTGCAGTCCGGCGTCGAGCACTTGCCAGAGACGCTATCGCTCCCCTGCCCCCAGTCCGTCTGGAGCGGCATGGTGCGATCGATCTTGTCGAAGGTCTCGGTCGTCGAGTAGGTATAGCGCGTCGGTCCATTCTCTCCGCGCTTGGTCGTGATGAGAATGACGCCGTTGGCCGCGCGCGCGCCATAGATCGCGGACGCCGCGGCGCCCTTGAGGATCTGGATGTCGGCGATGTCGTTCGGGTTGATGTCCGCGGCGCGGTTCTGCGTCACCGTGCTGCCGTCGCCGCCATTCGTCGAGATCGTGCTGTTGTCGATTGGTATGTTGTCGACGACGAACAGCGGTTGATTCGTCCCCGTAACCGACGTCGCGCCGCGAATGATGATGTACGCAGAGGAACCGGGATCGCCGGCCTGCGTCCGCACGCGAACGTTCGGCGCCGTCGCCGCGAGTGCACTGACGACGTTCTGCGGTGTCGCCGCACGGAGAATGAGTGAACTATCAACCGTGTTGATGACGTTGCCGAGGCGCTCGCGCGTTTGCGATGTGCCGGCGCCGGTGACGACGACTTCACCGAGTTGCAACGGACTCTCGGCGAGCGTGAAGTCTTGCGTCATCGTGCCCTGCACCAGCGTGATCCGAACCGTCATCGGCGTATAGCCGACGCGGCGCGCGACCAGCGACACGGTCTGACCGGCGACGGTTGTCGCGGGCACGGTGAAGCGGTACGTCCCCTGATCGAGCGTGCGTGCGCCGACGCTGAGCGCGGGGATGGAGACCGTTGCGTCGGCGAGGCCGGCGCCTGCTTGGGTCGTGACGCGGCCGGTGATCGTCGTTGCTTGCGCCGCGAGCGCGCGCGGCAGTGCCGCCGCGCCGATCACGAGCGCGAGCATAGGAACCCGAGGGAGTAACATGCGTGTGCCTCCGCCTGTGTGCGGCGGCGCTACTCCCCCCTCCCCAGCCCGCCCCAGTCGTGTTTCACGAATACGCAACGTCCGTCGACTACCGACGGAACGCAGCGCGACATTGTGAACACTCAAACTCCGGCGCACCGGAATTCGTCACCGGGACAGTCCGGGTCACAACACTGACAGACGCGTCAGGGACCTGGTGTCAGCGGGCTCGGCGACGGTGCGGCCGCGTCCGCCTCGAGCGATTCGCTCGTTAGGCTCGGCAGCTCGCCCGTGTCGGAGAGGATCGCATCGGCGTCGCCGGCCGGGACATCGAATGCAAACCCGAGCTGGCTCACCGGCAGGAATGAACGCCGATGATGCGGTGTCACGCCGTACGCATTCATGCCGGCGAAGTGCGCCGCGGTCGAGTACCCGACATTGCGCTCCCAGCGGTAGTTGGGATAGCGCACCGCGAGCGCGTGCATCACCCGATCGCGCGTCACCTTCGCGATGATCGAAGCACACGCGATGCTGTAGCAGCACGCGTCACCGTCGATGACCGCCGTGTGCGGCGTCCCGAGTGAGCGGATCGCTCGACCGTCGACAATGACGTGATCCGGGCGCATCGTGAGACGGCCGAGTGCACGACGCATCGCCAGTACGGCAGCGTGGAAGATGTTGAGCCGATCGATCTCGCGGACCGACGCCGCACCGACGCCGATCGTGAGCGCGCGCGAGCGAATTTTCTCGGAGAGGCGCGCGCGCGCCTCGGCGGTGAGTTGCTTCGAGTCATCGATGCCGCGAATGACGCGCTCGTCAGGCGGCATGATTACGGCGCACGCGACGACAGGGCCCGCGAGCGGCCCCCGCCCCACTTCGTCGATTCCGGCGATTAAAGGCCCGACCGTCCGGCGCAGATCGCGCTCGATCGTGCTCCAACGATCGCGACGCGCCGACGGAGAGAGCGTGCGATCGCGCGCGGCCGATTCATCGGCGCGCGACACGGCGCGCTCGCTTACTCCGTGGTGGGCGTGCCCGTCTCGGGCACCGCAACGCGAACCTTCTTCTCCTTGATGCGCGTTGCTTTCCCAGTGAGGTGGCGGAGGTAGTAGAGCTTTGCGCGACGCACGCGGCCGCGACGCACAACGGTGATCTCGGCGAGCATCGGGCTGTGCACCGGGAAGATGCGCTCGACACCGACACCGTTCGAGATCTTTCGCACCGTGAACGTCTCGCTCACACCACTTCCACGGCGTGCTATGCAGACACCCTCGAACGCCTGAATGCGCTCCTTTTCACCTTCCTTGACACGAACGTTGACGCGGAGTGTGTCACCGGCGCGGAAGGGCGGAATCTCGCGGAGCCACTCTTTCTGGGTTTCGATGAAAGCATGCATATGACGCTCAGGGCTGAGGCCCGGCTAAAGCCGTTCTGGTGAGACCGGATAAGCTAACCCGCTGAATGGGCGATCGGTAGAGCACGTAAGGGCTTGCGTCGCGTGGGCCGCGATCATTCGCCCCTGTTCGGAAGCCCGACGCGCTTCGCTCCCGAGCCCTGTCGGCCCTCTGTGAGACGCGTCGCTTCCTGGTCGCGCCACTCGGCGATTCGCTTATGGTCGCCCGAGAGCAGCACCTCGGGTACGGAGTGCCCTCGATAGACCGGCGGACGCGTGTAGCTCGGCGCGCTGAGCTCGCGATCGAAGAATGAATCGCCATATGCACTCTCGTGGTCTGACATCGCGCCCGCGAGTAAACGGACCGTCGCGTCGACGATCGCGAGCGCAGCCGGCTCGCCGCCGCTGAGCACGAAGTCACCGAGGGAGATTTCCTCGGTCGCCAGATGATCGGCCACACGCTGATCGACATCCTTATAGTGGCCGCAGAGCAGAGTGAGCTCGGCGCCTGCCGCGTAGCGAATCGCGTCGGCCTGCACGAAGCGGCGACCGCGTGGAGAGAGCAGCGCGATGGGTGGCCCGGCGCCGAGCGCGTCCACGGCCTCGAAGAATGGATCCGGCTTCATCACCATCCCTGGCCCGCCACCGTACGGATAGTCGTCGACGGTGCGATGGCGATCGTGGGTGTAGTCGCGCAGATCGACGACTTCGTATGTCACGCTTCGCGCCGCTGCCGCGCGCGCCGGAATCGACAGCGCGAGCGGCGCCGCGAAAAATTCGGGGAAGATCGTGACTATACGGATGCGGAGCACGACTGGCCTGTCATCCTTGACAACTCACTCATCGAGCAAACCGTCGGGAATCGTCACCGTCACCACCTTCGCGTCGCGATCGACGGAAAGCACCGACTGTTCGTATAGCAACAGTACGGTGTCACCACGCCCCGCGCGCCGCACGTCGATCGCGAGGCCCTGCGGCAACTCGTACACATCGACAACCTCACCGACCGGATCACCCGACGCGAGTTGCACCTGCATGCCAGGCAGGTCATGCACGTACACTTCGCCCTCGTCGAGCGCGGCAACTTCGGCGCGCGGGAGGAGAAAGAAACGATTGCGCCACTGCTCCGCGCTGGTGCGATCGATGATCTCGCGGAAGGCCACGATCAGGCCATCCTTGAACCGCGAGCTCTTCTCGATGTGCAACTCGTGCACGCCGGGAGCGACGTCGCCGCGAACGGTGCCCGCAAGCACGCGACGGCCCGGGGCGAAGACGGCAGCCGGGGCATCGGTTATCGGCTCGACCACGAGCTCGCCGCGGATGCCGTGTGCGTTGCGCACCCGCCCGACAATGATGAAATCCTCGCTGCCGTCGGGTCGGGCGGGAGCGCTCATGCGAGCTGTCCCGTTAGGCAGCGCCGCCCTCGGACGCCTCCTGCTCGCTCACCGGCACGGCGTGCGTCTTGAGGGTGCGACCGATGCGCTGCTCGTGGCGCTCCTTCAGAATGCCTGCGCGTCGCAACAGCGACCGTACGGTGTCGGTGGGCAGCGCACCGTTGTCGAGCCAGTAGTTCACGCGCTCGGTGCGAAGATTGACCGCGTTCTCACCTTGGCGGGGAGCGTACTGGCCAACGATCTCGATGAAGCGTCCATCGCGCGGGCTGCGCGAGTCGGCGACAACGATACGGAACATCGGGGCCCTCTTGCGCCCCGTGCGACGAAGACGAATGCGAACAGCCATGGTCGTAGTGCTCCTCGATCAAAGTGTGTTGTACCGCACCGGGCTCATCGCGCGCTGAGAATTTCCCAGCCGCACCCGTTACCGCTCGCTGCGCTCGCGGCGAATCCTATTTGAAGTTGCGCGCGCCCGCGCGCGCTCCCGCTCCTCTCTCCCTGCCGTCATCTCATGCCAAACATGTTCGGCCGGAACTTACCGCCACCGGCCTGCGCCGCGGCAGCTTTCTTCATCATCTTCTGCATCTCGCGGAACTGCTCGAGCAGGCGATTGACCTCGCTCACGGGGCGGCCGGATCCCCGCGCGACGCGCGCGCGGCGCGAGCCGTTCATGACGCCCGGACTCTTACGCTCGGCCGGCGTCATCGAGAGCACGATCGCTTCGACGTGCTTCATGCGCTTTGGATCGGCCGCTTTGACCTGCTTGAGCACCTTCGTATTCACGCCCGGCAACATTTTGAGCAGCCCCTCGAGCGGCCCGAGCTTCTCGATCTGACGCATGGCCGTGAGAAAATCATTCAGGTCCATGCCTTCCTTCTTGACCTTCTTCTCGAGCCGCCGCGCTTCATCGGCGTCGAAGGCTTCCTGCGCCTTTTCAACGAGACTGACGACGTCGCCCTGCTGCAGAATGCGGCCGGCCATGCGCTCAGGATGAAATTCCTCGAGCGCGTCGGGCTTTTCGCCGACGCCGACGTATTTGATCGGCTTCTTCGTGACGCCGTAAATCGAAAGCGCGGCACCACCGCGTGCGTCGCCGTCCATCTTCGTGAGGATGACGCCGGTAACGTGAAGTCGCTGATCGAAGCCCTGCGCGATGCGAACCGCGTCCTGCCCGGTCATTCCGTCCGCGACGAACAGAATCTCGTCGGGATGAATCGCATGCTTCAGATGATCGAGCTCGGTCATCATCTCATCGTCGATCTGCAAACGTCCGGCGGTGTCCACGATGACGACGCGATCGCGGGCGCGCTTCGCGGCGTCGATTCCCGACTTCGCAATGCGCACGACATCGCTCGTCGAGCGGTCGGCGTACACGGGCACATCGAGCTGCGTTCCGAGCGTCTCGAGCTGATCGATGGCCGCCGGTCGATAAACATCAGCGGCGACGAGCCGCGTCGCTTTGCCTTCGGCTTTGAGCTTGCGCGCCAGCTTTGCCGCGGTCGTCGTCTTTCCGGAACCTTGGAGTCCAACCATCATAACGATGGTCGGAGGAACGCTACTCAGCTTGAGCGGCTCTCGCCGCTCGCCGAGCATGGTGGTGAGCTCATCGTAGACGATTTTGACGAGCTGCTGCGCGGGCGACACGGTGCGAAGCTGAGCAACGCCGACCGCCCTCTTCTCGACCCGCTCGAGAAATTCACGCGTGAGTTGAAAGTTGACATCGGCCTCGAGCAGGACGCGGCGAACTTCGCGCAGTCCTTCCTTGATGTCGGCTTCGTTGAGGATGCCCCGTCCACGAAGACGCGCGAAGGTGGCTTCGAGTTTTTCGCTCAGCTCATCAAACATAGCCCAGAAACGTAAGGGAGAACGCGGGTTAGGACAAGCAAAGTGTGGAGCCCAGGGGGTGCAGCATGGTGTACGAAGGTCCACAGCTCACTCGCTGCATTCTGCGTTTTGTGTTGCATGCCGACGCGCTCGCTTGACGTGATGGTGTGCTCGCGCGTCCTAGCAATGCAGCGCCTGCGCGACGCGCTGCCCTTTGGTGCACACTGACTGTCAGCGGCTCGCCGACCCACGTTACCTTCCTCCCCATGGCCAAAGTCCAGCGTAAGGAAGAGATCCTGAAATCCGAACTGCCGCCTGCGCTACCGTTGATGGCGCTTCGCTCTACCATCGTGTACCCGCTGGGCACCATCGCGGTGCAGATGGGGGCACCGGAGAATCTTGCGCTGCTACGAGCACACGACGAGCCAGGCTTGATCGTTGCGCTCGTCGTCGCGAGCGGCGACCACGACGAGCCAATCGACGCGCAGAAATTCATCGGGCGCATCGGTGTTGCGGCGCGCGTGCACGAGCGCATCAATCTGCCCGGCGACACGGTGCAGATCACACTGCAAGGACTGCGTCGCATCTCCGTCGAGGAGATCGAGCGCACGGAGCCATATCCGATCGCAACGGTTCGGCCGGCGAAGGAAACGCCTGCCGACGCGACGGAGGTCGATGACCTCGTCGCGCGCATCGTGACGTCGGCTGAGACACTGGCGGAACTGGTTGATCGAATTCCAGACGAGGTGCCGGCGATCCTGAAGATGAACGTCAGCGATCCGGGCCGCTTCGCTGACCTCGCGGCGACGAATATGAACTTTCGTATCGCCGACAAGGACGAAGTTCTACAGAGACTCGACGTCGGCCAGCGCCTCCGTTTTATCCTTTCCCGACTCGAACGGGAGGTTGCTCGTGCACGTGTGATGGAGGACGTGAAGCGTCAAACCGAAGTCAAGATCGAGCAGCATCAGCGTGAGTTCTATCTCCGCCAGCAGCTGCGCGCGATTCAAGCGGAGCTCGGCGAGACAGATCCTGGCGAGAAGGAAGCGATCGAGATTCTCAAGAAGATCGACGAAGCCGGATTGCCGGAGAAAGTGGGGCAGGAAGCGCGTCGCGAAACGGAGCGCATGCGCATGCTGTCTCCCGCGTCGAGCGAGTATCAGGTGGTGCGCACGTATCTCGATTGGGTGCTGGCGCTGCCGTGGAACAAGCGCTCGGGCGACACCGACATCGATCTCAAGAAAGTGCAGGCGGAGCTCGATGCGGGCCATTACGGGCTGGACGAAGCGAAGGAGCGCATCATCGAGTATCTCGCCGTGCGCAAGCTCCGCGGCGGCGATCCGCACGGGCCAATTCTCTGCTTCGTCGGTCCGCCGGGCACCGGGAAGACTTCGTTAGGCGCGGCGATCGGCAAGGCGATCGGGCGTGAGTTCTACCGCATTTCCGTTGGCGGCGTGCGCGACGAGGCGGAGATTCGTGGACATCGCCGAACGTATGTCGGGGCGATGCCGGGGCTCATCCTTCAGGCGCTTCGCCGCGTCCAGACGCGCGACCCGATCCTCATGATCGACGAGATCGACAAGATGTCGGGGGGCGGGCCGAGCGGCGATCCGACCGCGGCGATGCTCGAGGTATTGGATCCGTCGCAGAACAACGGGTTCGTCGATCACTACCTCAATCTTCCGTTTGACCTTTCGTCGACGTTGTTCATCTGCACGGCGAACAACCTGTTCGACATCCCGGCGCCGCTCCGCGACCGCATGGAGATCATCAAGATCGCCGGCTACACGGTCGAGGAGAAAGTCGAGATCGCGTGGCGCTATCTCCTGCCGCGCCTGCTCGAGGAACACGGGATCAGCGACAAGGATCTGCAGTTCACCGACGAATCGCTCTCGTTCATCTCGAACCGCTATTCGCGCGAGGCCGGACTCCGCAACTTCGAGCGCAACCTCGCCGCGATCATGCGCAAACGCGCGCGGGCCAAAGCCGAGGGTGAAGAAGGTGCATGGATCATCGACGTCGAGAAAGTCGAAGAGGTCCTGGGCGTTCCGCGCTACGCCGCCGAAGAGGCGGAGAAGACTCCCGAGGTGGGTGTGGTCACAGGCCTGGCCTGGACGTCGACC
>DASXKV010000022.1 GCA_036496605.1 Gemmatimonadaceae bacterium
GACGACGCTCGTTGCGCGTAACGGGTTCAAGAACTCGTCTGGTGTCGGCGTCCCAGGCGTGACCCCCGGGCCGGGCTACTGGTCGGCGACGGTTACGCACAGTCAGCTTTCTGGTTCGACCTGCGGTATCGGCGTGAACACGACGAGCCCGATCATCACCACGGCTGGCGACGGTGAACCCGCTTGCTACGTCCCGTAATAGGACCAAGGGTCTAGGCCTTAGGGCCTAGAGCTTTCGAACAGCCCCGCGGATTACAATCCGCGGGGTTGTTTCGTTCGTGAGGCATTACGGCCGCAGGCGGCCGTCTCTTCTCGAGGCCTCGCGACCATTTCTCTCCCCTAACGGGGCGGCGACACAATGACGACGAGAGTTCTGACTCTGCCACCGGCACCCGCTGCGGATCAGCGGGCCATCGCTGACGTCATGGACGGCATCCGGGCCGTCGTGCGCGCACTGCGCATCAACACGCGCGCAATCGAGAAGCAACTTGGAATCAGCCTCGCCCAGCTATGGGTGCTGCAGATTCTGGCCGAACATCCGGCCGAGTCGCTCAATGAGCTCGCCGTGGCAACGGCGACGCATCAGAGCTCGGTCTCGGTGGTCGTGCGGCGACTGGTGGACCGTGGTCTTGCCACGCGCACCACGGCGAATCGCGACAAGCGGCGCGTGCGAATCGAGCTCACCGACTCTGGACGCGGGCTCCTGGGTAAAGCGCCGCCGACGGTGCAGATGTCGTTGGTCGCGGCGTTGCGCCGACTCTCTATCGAGCAGCGACTCGATTTCGCGGGCATCATGCGCCAATGGCTAAACCTCGCCGGGCTGGATCTGAACGCCGCGACGCCGATGCTCATGGAAGAAGAGATCGCCTAACGGCGTTACACACCGGTCGCGCACCGGTGCCGGTAGGCTGACCGGGATCGTCCATCCGGGCCCAACGAGCAGCGCTCACGGTCGGGTGTAGCAGCTGCCGTAGCCCACCATCGCGATGAAGACCAACGCGAGAATGATGACGACGCCCCATGCCGTTGATCGGATTGCGCCCATGCCCTTGGCAGGGTGCAAGCGGCATGCGCGCGGCAGGGATCCAGAGCGAGCGGAGCAATTCGCCCGATAGATTGTCGGGCATGCGCCTTCTGCTGGTGGAGGATGACCCGGAGCTCGCGTCGATTCTCGAGTCGGGACTGCGAGAACAGGGCATTCAGGTCTCTCTCGCGTCGACGATGCCCGCGGGACGCGTCGAAGCGACGCGCAACCGCTTCGACGTGATCGTGCTCGACGTGATGCTGCCGGGCGGCTCGGGAATCGATCTCTGTCGCGATCTTCGCGGTCGAGGGATCTCGACGCCGATCCTGATGCTCACCGCGCGCGATGCGATCGACGATCGCGTCGTTGGACTCGAAGTGGGTGCCGACGATTATGTGACGAAGCCCTTCGCGTTTCGCGAGCTCGTTGCACGCGTACGCGCGCTCGCGCGCCGGCGGCAGGCACTCGTCCCGCGGGTCGTCACCGTCGCCGATCTCGAGGTCGATCTCGCGTCGCGACAGGTGCGCCGCGCCGGAATCGCGATCGAGCTCACGGCCAAGGAGTTCGCGCTCCTCGAATTCTTCGTCCTCCACCGGGGCGACGTCGTCGATCGCGCAGCGATCACGGCCCACGTCTGGGACGACAACCACGATCCGTTCACGAACGTCCTCGAAGTGCTCGTTAGGCGACTGCGCCGGAAGATCGACGATGATTTCGAGCCAAAGCTCATTCACACCCTGCGCGGTGCCGGCTACCGCTTCGCCGACTAGACTCCTGTCATGGCGCGCTCGCTTCAACCACTGGCTCGACTTCGTCTCGGGCTCACCGCCTGGTATCTCGCCACGTTCGGGGCAATTCTCGTCTTCCTTGGCGGAGGGATCTTCGTCGTCATCGGGCGCCAGTTTGCTGAGCAGCTCGATGATTCGTTGCACGACGCGACGGTGGAGCTGGAGCGCGCGGCCCGGATTCGTGAGATGGAATCGAAGACCGCACGAGGGCAGGTCGTCGACGCGGTCGAGGAGCTCCACATCCCCGAGCGAAGCTTGTACTTGCTCGACGTGAGCGGACAGCCCGTGAGCCCCCTGGCTGCCGGCAGCTGGATCCAGCTCGCCGCTCGAGACGCGGCCCGTATCGGGACCGTGAAACGCGACCAGGACCCGCGCCGCGATCACACACTGCGGTTGAGAGCGGAACGGTTCACGCTGGCGGGCGGCACGCCGATGGTCGCCGTCGCCGTCGCCGACAAGGTGGAGCTCGAAGACCGTTATGCATCGCTCATCGCGACTTTTGGAGCAGCGGCGGCGGCGGCGTTGCTCCTCGTCGTCGCCGGCGGCTGGTTCCTCGTGCGCAAATCGACCGCGCCCGTCGAGCTCACCATCGACCACATGCGGCGATTCATGGCCGACGCCGCGCACGAGCTGCGAACGCCACTCACCGTGTTGCGCAGCCGTGCCGAAGTCGCCCTCCAGCAACCGCGCCACGCCGGCGAGTACGAAGACGCCCTTCGCGGCATCGAGCTCGAGGCGAAGCGACTCGGCACCATCGTTGAGGATTTGCTCATCCTCGCCCGCGCCGATGCCGGCGAGCGCCCGATCGCACACGAGCGCGTCTACCTCGACGATCTGACGCTGGACGCCGCGGGCGCGGCGCGCGTGGTCGCGCAGGCCAAGGGCGTCGCGCTCGAGCTGGACGAATTCGGCGAAGCGCCCGTTGACGGCGACCCAACCTTGCTTCGCCAGCTCGTGATGATCCTGCTCGACAACGCAGTGAAGTTCACCGCGCGCGGTGGCAGCGTGCGTGTCCGTGTCGGAGCGCCGAACGAGCGCCCGCTGCTCGTGGTCGAAGACACCGGCATCGGAATCGCCGCGGAGCAGTTGCCTCACGTCTTCGAGCGCTTTTATCGGGGAGATCCGGCACGCAGCCGCGGAAACGGCTCAGTGGACGGGGCCGGCCTAGGCCTATCGATCGCGAAATGGATCGCTGACGTCCACCACGCGGAAATCGCTCTTGCCTCGGAACCCGGGCAGGGAACTCGGGTGTCGGTTCGCTTTGCGCCGGTCGCCGCAGCCTGATCGTCGCCCTATCTCGTTCGCAGCCAGGAATCCACTTCCCGCGCAACCTCCACGCCGAGCATTCCGCTCACCACGACATCGCTCGACCAATGCTGATCGCGATAAACGCGCTGAGCGCCGACGTACGTGATCGCTGCGACGGCAAGCACAGTGACCCACGGCCGGTTCGCCTCGAGCGCGACCGCAGACGCGAGGCTCGAGATGTGGACGACGTGCGCGGAGGGGAATGACTGGTACGTCCCGCTAGCGCTGAAGGGACGAAAGGTCAGTGGATCGTGGCCCGCGATGGGTCTTGCTTCTCCAAGCATCGGTTTGAGCACCGATTCGATCGCGTCCGCCGCCGCGTAGCTCAAACCGACGCGCAAGGTTGCCGCCGCGAAGGACTGCTGACCTAACAGGCGCGAGCCGACGTAGGTCATCACCAGCGCCGGTACGATATGACCGGCGGTTCCGAGGATGTCGGCACCAGCGGCGACGCGATCGAGCTGCGGCGAATGATTGGCGAGCGCGATCGTGCGCAACCGTTCATCGAAGGCGAACGACGCCGCGGCGAGCACAGTCGAAGCCGCCCAAACCGCGCGCTCGTGATCGGTGGAGGCACGTACGGTGCGTAAGGACGGCTCGGTCGTTGACTGCGCGCGCGTGGGTATGGCAGCAGCGCAGAACGCGAGCGTAACGGTTAGACGATAGAGCCAGTGGGTCATCATCGCCTCCTGCTCTCCCCAATATGCTAGCGGGACCGCCGTGTCGCACTCAATGAACACACACTGTCATCGTCCTGTCAGGTTCGACGGATAGCGTTTACTGAGCACTACAAACAAGGGTATGGGCGCTCGATTCGCGTCAGCGAGTACTTGTTTCGTTATCGCCATAGTGTCGGCCGCCGGGGATGCGGTTGCGCAGCGACCGGTATCGCGCGCGCAGGCGATCGACGCGGCCGTCACCGTCGGTCCTCGGCTTGCCCTCGCGCAGGCCGATACGGCTGTCGCGCTGGCGGCGCTGATCTCGGCGAGTGCGCTTCCCAATCCGACGCTCGCTGCGAGCTATACCAAAGACCTGCCGACGCGCCACGCGACGCTCGAGTTTCCTCTCGATTTTCCATGGCTTCGCGCTCCGCGCGTCGGTTCGGCAAACGCCGCACTGGCCGCGGCGCAATATCAGTACACGTTCACGCGAGCATCGGCGGCCCTCGACGCGGACACGACGTACACGCGCGCGCTGGCTGCGCGTGAGCACGCCCGACTCTCCCGGCACAACGCTCAGGACGCGGATAGTCTCCGTCGCATGGCGGCGGTGCGCCGCGATGCCGGCGACGCCAGTGAGCTCGACGTCGAGCTGGCGACGGTCAATGCCGGTCAACAGGCGAACCTCGCGGCGGCCGATTCGATGGAGTATGTCTCGGTCCTGCTCGACCTCCAGACGCTGATGGGGCTCGTTGCAACGGACGCTGAGGTCACCCCCACGGATTCGTTAGGCATTCCCGCCGTTGGCGACGGCGACGCCAACGTGCCGATTGCGTCGACACTCACCGTCGTGGCCGCAGAGCAAACGCTCAAGTCGGCGCAGCTCAACGCACGACTTCAGCATCGCAGCGTATGGTCGTCCGCCAGCGTCATTGCGGGATTCGATTGGGGCGACCCGACGAATCCGGGCGCACTGCCGAACGTCGGCGTTTCACTGCCGGTGCCGCTCTTTTCCCGAGCACGCGGGCCAATCACGCAAGCGCAAGCCGAACTGCAGCGCGCTCAGGCGGCTCTCGCACTGGCACGTGTGGAAGGCTCGGCGCGGATTGCGCGGGCGCGTCGCGAGCGGGACATCGCGCTCGCGAAAGTCAACCGCGACCGCATTCTGCTCGCGAGCGCCAATCGCGTCGCTTCGATGTCGCTGACGTCGTACCGCGAGGGTCAGTCGTCGCTGCCTAACGTGCTCGAGGCGCAGCGCAATGCGCGCGACATTCTCGGACAATACATCGACGACCTCGCGGCGGCGTTGATCGCCGCGGCGTCCCTGCGGGTTTACGTTCTCACTCCGGCGAGCGCACGGTAATGACGACATGGATTCGATGCGGCGTCCTGTTCTGGTCCGTGCTCTTCGTGACGGTCGCGGGTTGTCACGACGGCCAAGCGGCGGGCGACGCGGAGAAGGGTACGCCCGCGATCGTCGGCGTACAGACCGCTCAAGTGACGAAGGGTCCCTTCACCGAGACGCTAGGCGCGATCGGTACGGTCGTGCCGCGGCCTGGCCACGTCGCGGCGCTGGCCGCGCCACAGGCCGCGCGCATCTCGCAGGTCTATGTCACGGCCGGCCAACACGTCACGCAGGGTGAGCCGCTCGTCGAGCTCGATCAAACTCCCTTTCGCGCTGCTACGGAAGCTGCCGAGGCGACGCTCGCCGCCGCCGAGAAGGCGAACGAGCGCCAGCAACGCCTCGCGACTGAAGGCATAGTGCCACGCAAGGACGCGGATCAGGCGGCCGCGGAGGCAGCGAAGGCGCGTGCCGACGCCGGGAACGCGCGCCGCGCGGAGCAGCTCTCGGTAGTTCGTGCGCCGTTAGGCGGTGTCGTGACGCGAATGACAGCGGTCCTCGGCTCGACAGCCGACGTCGCGCAGCCGCTCGTCGAGGTCGCCGACCCCGCCGCGCTCGACATCCTGCTCAACGTGACACCGAATGACGCCGCGCGATTGCGGCGCGGCGCGAAGGTGACGCTCACCGCCGGGCAGAACGCCACCGGAGATGCCCTCGGCGTCGGCAGCGTCATCGACATCGGCGGAACGGTGGACACATCGAGCCGGAGCGTCAACGTGCGCGTGCAGGCGCCCACGACGCGCCGCCCGCTCCGCATCAGCGAGACGGTCTTTGGCCAGATCGCCGTCACCGTCCACCCGAACGCGATCGTCGTACCCCTCGAGGCGCTCGTCCCGGACGGCGAGGACTTCAAGGTCTTCGTTGTCGATGCAGCGGGCATGGCGCACGAGCGCAAAGTGAGCATTGGCGGACGAACCGACAAAGTCGCCGAGATCACTCAGGGCCTAACGGGTGACGAGAGAGTCGTCACGTATGGCGCCTATGGCGTGTCGGATAGTGCGAAGGTCGTACCCGCGAAGCAGGCCGCGACGCCCGCTGCGTCAGATTCGGAGAAGAAGCCGTGAGTGTGTTGGCCGAGCCAATCGATGTGACCGAGCCGCGACGCGAGGGGCGCGGCCTGTTTGGCGTCCTCAACGAACAGCGTCGCTTCGTCTATCTCGCCGTAGTGCTGTTGACCGTTGGGGGAATCTGGGCCGCGCTGCAATTGCCGTCGGCGATCTATCCGGAGCTCGTGTTCTCGCGCATAACGGTTGTCTCGCAAGGCACGTCACTTGGCGCGCGTCAGGTGCTGTTCACCGTCACGCGTCCGATCGAAGAGGCCGTGAGCATCGTCCCCGGCGTCACGCGCGTACAATCGCGGTCGATCCGAGGCGGGAGCGAGATCAATGTGACCTTCTCGCCGACAACCGACATGATTTACGCGCTGCAACAAGTGCAGGCGCGCGTGAATCAGATACGCGCCGACTTTCCCCCCGAGCTCGACATCGAGGTGGAACGTCTCACGCCGTCGCTGTTTCCAATCCTCTCATACAATCTCGAGGGTGGCGACGCCGCGACGCTCTACGACATCGCACGGTACCAGATCCGTCCGCTGATCTCTCGCGTGCCGGGCGTCGGGCGCGTCGACGTTCAGGGAAGCGACGTGCGCGAGATCGAGGTCGTCGCCGATCCGGCGCGACTCGCCGGGCAGGGTATGACCTACGACGATCTCGCCAACGCGATCAAGCAGTCGACGAGCGTCGCCGCGGTTGGTCGCATGCCGGCGAACTACAAACAGTATCTGATCGTCAGCGCTCAGGAAGCGCATTCGAGAGACGATATCGCAAACATCGTTATCGGCCATGGACTACGCGTTCGCGATGTCGCGACGGTGATGGACGGCACCGAGGATCACGTTCGCATCATCTCCGGCGATGGACGCCCGGCCGCGCTGCTCAACATCACGCGACAGATCGGCGGCAATACCATCAGCATTGCGGACAGCGTCGCGGCGATTGCCGCGGCTCTCAAAGGCCAACTGCCGCCCGGCGTCCGACTCAAAGCGGTCTATGACCAGGCTGCTCTGGTGCGCGACGCGGTGAAGTCGGTGCGCGACGCGATGCTCATCGGCGCGGCGCTCGCGGTCATCATCCTGCTACTCTTCCTCCGCCACTATCGAATCACCGCGATCAGCGCGTCTTCGATTCCGCTGACGATGGCGATCACGGTCTTCGTGATGGCGCGGTTGGGTCAGACGTTCAACCTGATGACACTCGGCGCGATGGCGATCGCGATCGGGCTTGTGATCGACGACGCCGTCGTCATCACCGAGAACATCGTCAGGCACACGCACCTCAACCATGATCACGACGCGGCGATCCGCGATGCCGTGCAGGAGCTCATCTGGCCGGTGACGACATCGACGATCACGACCGTCGTCGTCTTTCTGCCGTTAGGGCTGCTCACGGGCGTCGAGGGTCAGTTCTTCCATGCGCTCTCGATCACGCTCACGATCGCCGTTCTGGTCTCGCTGCTCCTCGCCCTCACGATCATTCCGTTACTGAGCGCGCAGTATCTCACGCCGAGGGACACCGAGGATGCGACCACGCCAGAGGAGATTCGTCGCGAGGGCGGTATCCTGTGGCGGATCGGCCAGGGTGTCGACGCCGTTTCGCATCGTTATGAACGATCTCTCAGCACGCTGCTGAATCACGCGCGGTGGATGGTCCTCATCGCGGTCGGTCTCGTCCTCGCCGGAGTCGTCGCGCATCATTTCGTCGGCACCGGCTTCCTGCCGGAGATGGACGAAGGCGCATTCGTGATGGATTACTTCACGCCCGGCGGCACGGCCCTCGCCGAAACCGATCGCGAGCTGCACATCGCGGAAGGCATTCTTGCGCGCACGCCGGAGATCACCGGCACGTCGCGCCGAACGGGCGCGGAGCTCGGATTGTTCGCGACGCAGCAGAACACCGGCGACGTGGTCGCGCGACTCGCCCCACCGAGCCAACGAACGCGTTCGATCTTCCAGGTGATCGACGACGTTCGCGACAAGATCAGCGCCGCGGTGCCGCGTCTTCACATCGAGTTCGTGCAGATCTTGTCGGATGTCATCAACGATCTCGCGGGGGCAGCACGGCCTGTGGAAATCCGGCTCTTCGGCCCGGATCTCAACGCGCTCGAAGCCTACGCGCAGAAACTCGCACCGCAGATCGAGAAGGTCGATGGCATCGAGGATCTCTACAACGGCGTCGCGGAACCGAGCGCCGAAATGGCCATGACGGTCAACGAGCCGGAGGCGAATCGCGTCGGATTCACGCCGGATCAGGTGCAGAACGCGGTGAGCGGCGCGTTGATGGGCGTGCCGGCGGGCGAAGTGCGTCTCGAGGACCGTTCGATAGCGGTTCGGGTGCGCGCTCCGGATTCGGTGCGCTTCAGTCCGCAGCAGCTCGGTGCGCTCCCGATCGTCGCGTCGACGACGAAGGCGGCCGTGCCGCTGTCGTCGCTCGCCGGCTTCCAAGCGCAGGACACGCGGGGCGAGCTCTTGCGACAGAACCAGCAGCAGATGATCCAGATTCACTCGGATCTCGGCGATCGATCGTTAGGCGCCGTGATGGCCGACGTCCGTTCGATTCTCACGAAGAATCCCGCGCCGGCGGGCATCCGCATCGAGATCGGCGGCCAGTACGCCAGCCAGCAGGAAGCGTTTCACGCACTGTTGCTCGTGCTCGCGCTGGCCGCCGCGAGCGTGATCTCGGTGATGGTGATTCAGTTCCAGTCCTTTGTCGAGCCGCTCGTGGTCCTGCTCGCAGCGCCATTATCGTTCGTCGGCGCGATGGTTTTGCTTCTCGTCACGGGCACGCCGCTCAACGTGTCGAGCTTCATGGGACTGATCCTGCTCGTTGGGCTGATCGTCAAGAACGGCATCATCCTGCTCGACTTCACGCGGCATCGCATGAAGACGGATGGACTCGCACTGGAGCCGGCGATTCGCGAGGCGGCGCGGATCCGTCTGCGCCCGATTCTCATGACGACGTTGTGCACGCTATTCGGCCTTCTGCCGTTGGCCCTGGGACTCGGCGCGGGGAGCGAGCTTCAGAAGCCGCTTGCGCTCGCCGTCATCGGGGGATTGGCGCTGTCGACGCCGATCACGCTCTATCTGGTGCCAACGCTGCTCGTCGCGATTCGCGGCAGTGAGTATACACTCAATCAAGAGGCGATCGGATGACGAACACGACATCGATCGTCGCCGCGATCGTAGCGTTAGGTGGCGCGATGTTCGCGAGTGCGGTCGCGGCTCAAGGCACGGGCTACCATGTGGCGCTCGCGATAGCAGCGTGGTGACGTTCGATTTGAAAACGCTCAAGGTGCTGGGTCGCACGACGGCGGCCGACGACGCGGATGCGATCGCCTACGATCCGATATCCAAACGCGTCTACACCTTCAACGGAGACGCCAACTCGTCGAGCGTCATCGATCCGGCGAGCGGGCAACGCGTCGGCACAATCACGCTCGGTGGAAAGCCGGAGTACGGCGTGTCGGCTGGTGACGGGAAAGTATACGCGAACATCGAGGACAAGGCCGAAGTCGTCGAGATCGACGCGGCGACCCAGAAGGTGGCGCGCCGCTGGTCCCTCGCGCCCTGTCAGTCACCGACAGGCCTCGCGATCGACCGAGCCCATCATCTCCTGTTCAGCGGATGCCGCAGTAAACATCTCGCGATCTCGGACATGGATAAAGGAAAATTGATCACGACATTGCCGATCGGCGCGGGAGTGGACGCCACTGCCTTCGATCTCGGCACCGAGAATGCATTCGCCTCGAACGGCGATGGCACGCTTACTGTCGTGCACGAAGACTCGCCGGATCGTTTTCGCGTTGTGCAGACAGTGACGACGATGCCCGGCGCGCGCACGATGGCGCTCGATCCACGATCGCATCGTCTGTTTCTCGTGAGCGCGCAATTCGGGCCGGCACCGACGGAGTCGACCGCGGCGAGTCCGCGGCGGCGGCCGCCGGTGATTCCTGGCTCATTCACTCTTCTCGTCGTGGAGCAATGATTCGATCGATTCGCCTGCACCCGATTATAAGTGTTCTAACGTACGCGGCGACCGGAGTGACGGCGCTTGCTCCCGTGGCACGCTCGCAGCCGGCGCTTCCGCCGAAGGCGAAGGCCGACAGCGCGAAGACGCCGGCGGCGTTGTTCACCACCAAGGACTACCTGATTGGCGGCGCCTTCGTCGTCGGGACGTTCGCGATGTTTCCGTTCGACCAGCGCCTCGCGAAGCACCTCACCAACCCCGGGGCGCAGGCAAACAAGTTCTTCAAGAACGCATCGACGGGGGTCGAGTGGATCGCGAGTCCCGGTGCGTACGTCATCGGCGGTTCACTCTACGCCGTGGGCCGCATCGGGCACTTCGAGCGCGTCGCAGACCTCGGCTGGCACGGGACCGAAGCGGTGTTCGTCGCCGACGCCGTGACGTATGCGCTCAAGGGCCTCGCTGGCCGAGCACGCCCCTTCTTCGCGGGCGATACCCTGCCCAACGATTTCAAGTTTGCTAAAGGGTTCCGGGACGGCAACCGGCAATCGTTCCCGTCAGGCCACGCGACGTCGGCGTTTGCTGCGGCGGCAGCCGTGACGGCCGAGACCGGCACGTGGTGGCCGAAGTCGACGTGGGTGATCGGGCCGCTCATGTATGGTGGCGCGACGATGGTCGGACTCTCGCGCATGTATCACAACAAGCACTGGGCCTCGGACGTCGTGCTGGGCGCCGCGATCGGGACCTTCAGTGGTCAGAAAATCGTGCAGTACTCTCACGCGCACCCAACGCGTCTCGACAAGGTCATGCTGCATGTCTCGGCGTTGCCCGACGGAAATGGCGGTTGGGCGCTGGCCTGGTCGGGAACGCTGCCCTAGGGCTGTCATCGTGCCGTCAGGTACGCTGCCTACGTTCAGAAGCGGGAAGAGAATACTGAACTTCTAGCGCGGGCTGGATCATGAAGTTTGTCACGTACGCGACGTTGTTCGCGGCAATGTTGACCGTCGGCCCGGCCGCGACCGCGCAGGCGCAAGAGACCAAGGCGTTAGCAAAGAAGAAGCCGTAACGAGACTGAGCGTTGTGGCGGACGATTCAAGTAGCGGCGAGCTGTCGCCGGTGGAACGCGCGAGGAGATTCCTCGCTGCCCGGTTCGATCCGAGATCCCACCTCGGCCTGGGACTGACGGCGAGTCTCGTCCTCTCGGCGCTTGCCATATGGGCACTCGGCGGATTGCTCGACGCGATCCTCGACAACGATTTGCTGGTGCGCGTCGACATGCGTGTGGAGTCGTGGCTCCATGCGCACGCGACGGCGACCGGGCTGGCGATTTTCGACGCGGTGACGCAACTCGGATCGACGGTCGTCGACGTCGTGACGGTTCTCGTCGCGATCTATTTCTGGCGCAAGAGGAATTCCGTCCTCCTCTGGAGCTGGATCGGCGCCAATCTCGGCGGCAAGGTTGTTGAGTATGTGCTCAAGTACACCGTGCACCGGTCGCGGCCCCAGTACGGCGCGGCTTTCCTGAACGGACACTCGTACAGTTTTCCGAGCGGGCACACGATGGGGGCTACCGTGTGCTATCTGCTCCTGGCCTATTTCATCACCGCGCGTGCGACCGCGACGCACAGGGCTCGCATCGTCGTATTCATGTCGGCGATGACGATCATCGTCGCCGTGGCATTCAGCAGGCTGTATCTGGGCGTCCACTATCCGAGCGACGTACTCGGAGGATTCGTCGCGGGCGTCGCGTGGCTCGCTGTCTGTGGAGCGACGCGGCGCATCGTTGCGGGCCGTTATCGATTCGCGACGTAGCCACCGGCAGAAAGACTCTTAGCGACTTCTTTGTCGCGGCGAGAGGGACTCGGTACTGTCTCCGCTGTAACACACGCGGTATCCGACAAGTCATGGTGAGTTTGATCCCGAACAGCGGCCGGCCGACGAATGTCAGATAAGACGAGAAGACTTCGCACAGCCCTCGCGTGGATGGCACTGCTCGCCGCCGCGTCGCCCTTCCTCTTGCCGGCCGATGCGAGCGGTCAAGATACGAGCTCGTCGGCGCTCGCGACCGACACGAGCAGAACCGCCTCGTCCTCGCGTCAGTACATCTCGCGCCGCGAGATGATCTTCGGTGGCGTCGCCGTCGTGGCGACCGGACTACTCGCTCCGCTGGATCGACCGATTCAGCGGAACTTGCAAGCCGAGGATCTTCAGGACGACCGAGGTCTGCGTCGAACCGCGAACGCGCTCGGATTCTCCGGAGGGCCCGGGCCCTTTATCGCGGGCGGCGCGATGTACTTCGTGGGCCTGGGTATGAGCTCTCCGAGGCTCGCTGCACTTGGAGTGCATCTGACGGAAGGTGTCGTCGTTGCCGCGGCGCTCAATGGACTCGTCAAAGGCCTCTCCGGTCGTGAGCTCCCGAATGCCACTTCGGGGAAGCCAGGACACTTCTCTTTTGGTCGCGGATTCCACGATGACAATGGACCGTTCGTGTCTTTTCCCTCGGGACATACCGCGGCCAGCTTTGCGGCGGCAGCGGTTCTGACCGACGAGGTGTCGAGTTGGGACTCGACGAAGGCACGCGTTGTCGGTCCGATCGCGTACTCCTCGGCAACGCTTGTTGCCTTATCGCGCCTCTATTCGAACGTGCACTGGGCGAGTGACCTACCGCTCGGCGCGGCCATTGGCGTCTTGAGTGGAAAGGGGGTCGTGTTGTGGGAGCAGCGCCATCCATCGAACTGGCTCGACCGGCATCTCGTCGGCCTGACGATTGCACCCGCTGGCCGCGGCATGGTGCTCGCCGGATCGATCCCGCTCGGCATGCGTTGATAGTTTGCTGAACAAGCGGCGGATTCTTGCCAGGCCGTCGGTCGTCGAGTTACTGTCGGACTCCGCTCGATGGCGTAGGTGCTGCGCCGCCCATTTTCTCGACGCCCATATCGAGCGCCATGGAGCGCCACTCTTCGCGCGAGACCACCTCGGTCGTCGAATCGCGGAAGGCCGCCAAGGCATGAAGAATGGCGGCTCGCTTGTCGCGATCGGCGACGACCGGCGACGCGAGAATGTCGGCGACGACGTCGTGCAGCGAATGCAGGTTGTCGAAGATGATCGCGGCGTCCGGGTAGCGAGCGGCGAATCGAGGCGCGACGGCCGCGGCGAGCGGCATCGTCGTCGGCATGTGCGACGGCGCGTCGCTGATGAGTGTCCAGAAACGCGCGGTGGCGGCGTCGACGTTGCGGTGTCGGCCGGCGACGTCGTTCGTCGCGAGCAATGCGTCGTACAACACCATCTGATACCAGTGGTACGACCAGAGCAGGCCGTTGAACTTGGGATCCTGACGACGAAAAACGAGCGAGTACGGCGCGCCTTCCATGAGCATCATGCTCTTTGGTCGGATGCTCAACGCGATGTCCGACCGGCTCTCATAGTACCGCACGAGCTGACCAACTCGCGCGTCGCGCGCCGCGCTATCCAGCTTCTCGTCGGCCAGCACATCGTAGATCTGCCGGTGCAACACGTGCGCCCAATCGAACACCGCCGCGAGCTCGGGAACGAGCGTCGTGTAGCGCGGGCCAATCGCGTGCTCCTCGAGGGGAAGCTCGGGCGGATGCACGAGTAGCTGCGTGGTGATGAACCTGAACTCGCGGCCATCGATCTCGCGTGCAGCGACTTCCGGACGCCCCTCGTCGCTCAGGAGGCGCTCGTAGAGGATGGCGTGCCCATAATCGAATGCGTTGAAGAGCCGGTCAGAATGAGGGTAATTGTTCCGAAAGGCCCAATTGTATGACGCGCCGAGGTAGGTCTGCTCGGGTACGCGCGAAAACGAGCTGCAGCTCGCGAGTCCCGCGCTGACCGCGAAGAGCACCCCGAGCCCGGAAGCCCGGCCAGAGCCGAACAAGACATGCGTAGTCGTTCCGCATCCACTCATCGTTTGCCGGGCCTCGTTATCGCTTGTCGCACACTCTGAAACAATAGCACCCGCCACGGCCGAGTCACACCGAGAACGCCTCACCCTGCTCGGGTTGATTTTTGCATAGGCGGAGGCCGATGACTTTGGCCTCCGCGTGGGATTCCACACTTCGCCTCGCCGGCACTGGCCTGCTTCTCGTCGTCACGGCAAGCGTCGCTCACGCGCAGGACAGCGTGGCCACGGCGAGCTGCGACGGCAAGATTGTCCATGAAATTCGCGTGGACGCGCAGCGACCACCTTTCAAGGGCGAGATCGCCTACTGGCGTCGCGTCGCGCGGAAGGTCGGTTTGCACCACGCCACCACGGACACGGTCATCATCCGGCGCTTCCTCGCGCTCGCGACCGGCCAGGAATGCTCCGACTTCCGCGTGCGCGAATCGGCCCGCCTGCTACGTGCGCAGCCGTATCTCACCGACGTCAGAGTCAGAGCGGTGCGCGACGATTCGGGCGGCGTCAGCATCGAGGTCAACACAACCGACGAAATCTCTGCGCTCGCGTCTGCATCCGTTGGACGCGGTCGTGTTTCGTACCTCGAGATCGGAAACGACAACATGTTCGGCGATGCATGGCTCCTCGCGGTGCACGGCGCCAATCAGCAAGTCGCGGGACACTCCGCCGGATTTCGCATGAGCGATTACCAGTTTCTACGAAAACCATATCAGCTCGATGTGGAGGCGGATTGGGGACAACATGCGTCGTCGTGGCTGATCGACGCGTTCCACGGATACCTCACCAATTTGCAGCGGCTCGCCTGGGAAGTCGGCGTCGCGCGTACGAACCCACAGCTCGTCGAATTGAGCCGGGGCGAGGATCTCGACGATCTCGCGCTGGAATTCCGGAGCGTCGGCGCCGATATCGGCGGCATCGTCAAGCTCGGCAATCTGAAAACGCCGATTCTCGTCGGCGGCGTCGTCACACTTGTTAGGCGCGAGGTCGTCGGCGGTCTCGCCGTGACCGATCACGGCCTCGAGTCGGACACCACGCTCGATAGTCGCTATCCAAGGGTATCGCGCGCGCGCTATGCCGGTATTCTCGCCTGGCGCAACCTCAACTTCATCGCCATCGAGGGGTTCAATTCACTCGCGGGCACCGAGGACGTTCCGACGGGCGCACAGCTCTTCGGCCAACTCGGCCGGGGAACGCATAGCCTGAGTGGCGCGAGCGACGTCTTCACGCTCGGAGATATTCTCGCCGGCGTCGGTTCGCAGAAAACCTACGCCGAGCTCCACCTCATCTCCGAGGGACGACATCAGATCGGTCTGTCAGCGTGGGATGGTGTCGTCACGAGTGGCCTCCTCGGGGTCTATCTGAAGCCGACGAAGCTGAATCTCGTGCGCGCCTGGACCGAGTTCGCTGGGGGCTGGCGCCTGCAAACGCCATTTCAGCTCGGTCTCAACACCGAAAGTCAACGATTGCTCGGTTATCACGCTGCCTTATTTGGAGGACGTCGCGTTTCTGCTGGGCTGTTGGCCCGACACATCGTTCCCGGCGTAACGCCCCGCGGTGACGTGGCATTCGGGGCGTTCATCAACGCGTCACGGTTGTGGGCGGGCGACGCACCTTTCGGCATGAACACACCGCTCTTGCCGAGTGCGGGCGTGAGTCTGTTTGCCGCGGCGCCGAAGGGTTCGCAACGGACGCTGCGCATCGACTTCGGCACGGCGCTGCGCACCGGCGTCGGGCACGCAGGGTGGGAAGTGCGTTTGATCTATACCGACTTCACGCGCACTGTGTTTACCGAGCCTGGCGACATCCGCGGCGCGCGCGAACAGCTCGTGGGTCCCAACGTCTTCCGTCCATGACGCCTAACGAATTGCTTCAGTGTGGCGTCCGTGACGTCTCGACGATGTTGAATCGATAGCCGACACCGGGTTCCGTCACGATGTACCGCGGCCTAACGACATCCTCCTCGATCTTTCGGCGCAGATGCGCGACCTGGACGCGCAAATATTGTTGCGCGTCCCCGTACGTCCGCCCGCTCCACACCTGGTTAAACAGCTGCTGGTGCGTCAGCGTCCGGCCGGCCTGCGTCGCGAGCGCCCGAAGCACCTCCCACTCCGTTCTCGTGAGGTGCACGTACTTGCCTCGTACCGTCACCGAGCGCGCGACGAGGTCGATCAGGAGATCACCAGACTCGATGCGCGTGTCGGCGTCTGCCGTCTCGCTGCGCGCGGCGCGACGGAGCAGAGCGCGAACCCGCGCTTGCAGCTCCGTCGTGCTGAATGGCTTCGTCACGTAATCGTCCGCGCCGGCATCGAGGAGCGCGACCTTTTCCGTGTCCGAGTGTCGCGCCGAAAGCACGAGGATCGGCGCGCGTGTCCATTCGCGGAGGCCGCGGCACACCGCTTCGCCCGACATGTCCGGGAGGCCGAGATCGAGAATGATGAGCTGTGGCCGTTCCGCCGCCGCGGCGTCCAGACCGCTCGAGCCTTCCTTCGCCTCGATGACTCGAGTCGACGGCCCCTGCAACGCCGAGCGCACGATGCGACGAATCTGTGGCTCGTCATCGATGACCAGCACCGTCAACGGCGTTGCGGATTGAGGTAGCGGCGGGGACTCTGACGAGGGCACGGTACGCTGGTCGGCGGTGTGGAAGAACGTTAACGCGCACCACGCCACTCTACCCATGCTTGACAGTTGCACCGGCAGACCGCAGTTCTCATGAGGGGTTCTGACGACAACTCGGAATAGGAGCGTGGCCAATGCGGCGTTCCACGACAGTTGTCGAAGGTGCTGTAGGCGGCCTACTCGCGGGCGCAGTGGTCGCCGCTTGGTTTTTCGTGCTCGACCTCGCGTCGGGTCAGGCATTTCACACTCCTCGAGTGCTCGCCGCGGCGGTGCTCGGCCACGAGCCGACGCTCGCAACGGTCCGCGTCGTCGCGGTGTACACGCTCCTGCACCTCGGCGTGTTCGCGGTCCTCGGGATTGGGGCTGCTTGGCTCATGCGCGTGACCGGGGAAGCGCCACGCGTTCTCACCGGCGCACTCTTTGGAGTGGGAGCCTTGAGCGCGACCCACTATGGTGGGTTGCTGTTGCTCGGTGTGCCCGTGCTCACGCTCCTGCCGCCGGTGCAGGTGCTCGCCGCAAGCCTCGTCGGTGGGATTGCGATGATGCTGTTTCTGCATCGGGCGACGAAGGATTCGATGCCCTTCGGCCCAGCGATGCTCAAGAATTATCCGATGGTCGCAAAGGGTCTGCTCACCGGCACGATTGGCGCCGCAGTCATAGCGCTTTGGTTCCTCGTCATCGATGCGGTGTCGGGACGCCCACTCTTTACGCCTGCGGCGTTAGGCTCGGCGATCATGCTCGGGGCTCAATCGCCCGACGAAGTGCACGTCACGGTTGGAATCGTCGGCGCGTACACCTTGATACACCTCCTCGCGTTTTTCGCGGTCGGTATCGGGATCGAGTGGGGCGCGCGCCAACTCGAACGATTCCCCGCGTTCTGGCTCATCGCGCTACTGGCGGTGATCATGCTCGACGTGCTGTTCGTCGGCATCGTCGGCAGCCTGGCACTCTGGGTGGTGGGTGCGGTTGGCCTGTGGGCAGTAGTCACCAGCAACCTGTTGTCGGTCGCGGCAATGGGCTATTGGGTGTGGCGTGAACGGCCGGCGCTGCGAGCGCAATTCACGCATGTACCCGAGGGGACGCACGCGTAGACGAGTACCCGGCAGATCGATCCATGGGTAGCCGCATAAAAAATTCATGAAAAACTGACGGCCGTACTGTCCGGGGTGCGGCGGATGCGCGTCGTTCATACGTACCCTCCGCGCTCACGCCGCACCCGTCGGATGCCCACCGCAATCAAACGCGTCAAGAATTTGCTCGTCGGCAGGCCGTTGCCGAGCGAGCGACTCGAGCACGAACGGCTGAGTAAGAAGACCGCGCTCGCCGTCCTGTCCTCGGACGCGATCTCGTCGGTCGCCTACGCCACCGATCAGATTTTGTTCGTCGTCGGCGGCGCGGTCGGCGTTGCCGCGATCAACTACGTCGTTCCCATTTCGGCAGTCATCGTTGGGCTGCTGGTGCTCGTTGCCCTCTCGTATCGGCAGACGATCTTCGCGTACCCCGGCGGTGGCGGATCGTACACGGTGGCGAAGGACAACCTCGGGGTTCGAACGGGGCTCGTCGCCGCGTCAGCGCTGTTGACGGATTACATCCTCACCGTCGCGGTCTCGATCTCGTCAGGCGTCGCGGCGATCACGTCCGCGTACCCGGTGCTCTTCAAGCACACCGTGCTCCTGTGCGTCGTGTCGATCGTGATCTTGACGATGGTCAACCTTCGGGGCGTGCGCGAATCCGGTATCGCGTTCAGCCTACCGACGTATGCGTTCATTCTGGTTATGCTCGCGCTCATCGGCATCGGTATCTATCGCGGGTACTCGGGGCACGAGCTGGCGCCGATCGGCGGGCCGATCAAGGTCGATCCGACGTCGGCGAGATCACTGCTGCACTCGACCACCGGTTTCGCATTCTTTTATCTGATGTTGCGAGGCTTCGCCGAAGGGTGCGCGGCGATGACGGGTACGGAGGCGATATCCAATGGCATCTCCGCCTTCAAGAAGCCGGCGCCGAAGAACGCGTCGATCACGCTGGTGTGGATGGTCACCATCCTCGCGGCGTTCTTCCTCGGCACGAGCGCACTTGCACAACACTATGGCGTGATGCCAACCACCGAGCAGACGGTGCTATCGCAGCTCGGCCATCATATTTTCGGCACGAACGCGTTGTACTACTTCTTCCAGTACGCGACGTTCGCCGTCCTCGTGCTCGCGGCCAACACCGCGTTCGCCGATTTTCCGCGCCTCGCCGGCATCCTCGCGAACGATCGCTTCATGCCGCGCCAGTTCTCTGCCCGCGGCGACCGGCTCGCCTTCTCGAATGGCATCATCACACTGGCGGTTATCGCGATGGTGCTCGTCGCTGTTTTCCATGGCGACACCAACGCGCTCGTTCCGCTCTATGCGATCGGCGTCTTCATCTGCTTCACCCTGTCGCAGGCCGGGATGGTGATTCACTGGGTGCGCACGAAGGAGCCGGGCTGGCGGTGGCGCGCGTCGCTGAACGGTGTCGGCGCGCTGGCAACAGCGGTGGTGTCCCTCATCCAGATCGTGACCAAGTTCACGAGCGGTGGTTGGATTGTCGCGCTGATCATCCCCGTGATCATCGTCATCCTGCGGAAGATTCACCGGCATTACGAGGAGTTCTCGCGCGAAATCAAATTCGACGGCCTGAGCCCGATCACGCCGCTCCATCACACCGTCATCGTACCGGTTCATGGCATCACGAAGGCGGTGGCCGGTGCGCTCGTGTACGCGACGACGATCTCCGACGAGGTGCTCGCGCTGTACGTCGAAGTCGACAAACGCGAGACAGCAGCACTGGAGAAGGCTTGGGAAGAGTGGGACATCGGCGTCCCGCTCGTTGTGCTCCCGTCACCATACCGCTCCGTGCTTCGACCGCTCGTCGAGTACGTTGAGAATCTACGAATGGTGACGCCGGGTGAGCTGGTGACGGTCGTCGTCCCTGAAGTCGTGCCGCGTCGGTGGTGGGAACACTTTCTCCACAACAAGACCGCACTCTACATCCGTACGGCATTCCTCTTCAAGGCCAACGTCGTCGTCACGAGCGTTCCGTATCTTCTTGGTCACTCGTACCGTTTGCGCGACCTGCTGGAGTACGACGACGACCTCGAGGACGCGACCCCGGTGCCGCGGATCCCGTTTCGCAACTCAGGTCCGCGACGCGCGATCAACGAATAGGCCGCCATCCGCTTCATCAATCGCCGGCAGGAACAGCGAGAACACACTCCCACCGCCATCGCGAGGCGCGTAAACGAGGCGGCCCTTTTGCGCCTCCGCCACGCGACGCGCGATCGATAACCCGAGGCCCGCACCTCCAGCGTCCGGCTGCGACCCGTTAGGCCGCTGGAAAGGCTCGAACAAGCGAGGCACGCCCTCCGCCGGAACGCCCGGTCCGCGATCCGACACGTGAATCGCGATCTCGCCATTCAGGCGCTCTGCCGTCACCTCGATCGCGGCGCTCGTGCGATCGTACTTCTTCGCGTTCTCGACCAGGTTGGCCAGCGCCCGCAACGCCTGGACGAAATCGAAGCGGCCAAAGAGCAGTGCGTCGCCCGGCGGAAGCGTCACCACCAGCCGCTTCGCACCTAACGAGCCTTCCACGCGTTGTACCAGCGCGCCGAGCAGGTCGTCGACGGCGTTGAGCTCGAGGTGTACCGGCAGCGCGCCGGCGTTGAGACGCGACAGATCGAGCAGGTCCGCGACGAACCGGTTCAACCGGTCCGCCTCCTGTTCGATGATCTCGCTCCGCTCGTCCCCGAGCGCGCCGAGATCGTGCGCCATCGCTTTGATCGTCGTCAGCGGAGTGCGGAGGTCGTGCGAGACCGACGCGAGCAACGCATCCTTCAGTCGATCCGCTTCGCGCAGTGCTTCGGCGTGCTCTGCTTCGGCCGCGAGACGAACCCGCTCGACGCCTAGCGCCGCATAGTACGAAATGGCGTCGAGAAACCGCCACCGTTCGGGATCGAGGCGGATCCCGCTGCTCTTGGCCACGCGCAGCACGCCCACGGTGCGATCGCGAGCTCGCAGCGGAAGGAGCAGCGCCAGTGCGGTGCCGTCTTCGAGCAATGCCAGCTCGCTTGTCGCTGGTCGAGCCGTGGCGAGATGCGTCGTTCCGTCGCGCCGCTCGATGACGGCGACCCCGCTCTCGTTCACCCACTCCGCCAAACGATCCGTTGACCCCGTGACCGCCCGCGGGTCGCGGCGCGATCCCGCGGCAACGCCGACGCCGCTCGATGCACGCATGAGAATCTCACACGCGTCGACATCGATGCTCGACCGGATGACTCCAGCAATCGCCTGCAGTGCGTCGGTCGCATGCGCAGCGCTCAGCGTCTCGGCGCCGAGTGTCGCCAATCGATCGATCTCTTCGGCTCGCTCGCGCGCCATCCGAGCTTCCTCTTGAGCGCGATACAACAGTTGTGCTGCGACGACGCTCGTCACGAGGAATGCGAAGAGCACAATCCAATCGAGTGGATTGGCAACGACGAGGGTATTGTACGGCGGAAGGAAAAGCACGTCGAAAATGACGAACGACACTGCGGCCGTAGCGAGTCCAAGCATTCGACCGCCCGCCGCGCTCGCTCCGAGCACGACGAGGAGGAGAATGAGCGCGACGTGTACTTCCTTGAGCATGGGACGCACGGCAACCATACCCAAGGTGCAGATCGCCAAAGCTGCGGCCGCCAGTACGGCAGGCCGAACTCTACTGGCCCGCATTTCGCCTTTCTGAGTAGGAACGACTGCAACGATCACACACTCGAATGAAAAGTATGCAGCGATATAGACGTTACGCGATGCTTGCGCTCGCTTTGACCACATTCGGCGCGTGCAAGGCCTCGCGTCGCGCCGAAGCCGGGGGAGAAGTGAGCGAATGGACGCCCCCGAAACCTGATGAAATCGATGGTGTCCCTGTCGATGCGGTAAAGAGCGCGATTCAGGAACGTCTCACTGGCGCGACGCCCAAGGGCGTACCCGCCGACACGTGGCGCCACGTCCGCTCGCTGTACGCGGCGTACGCTGGCGCGCCGCTCTGGCTGGACAAGGAAGGACTCTCGAGCGACCGAGTGAGCGAGCTCGCCAACGCGCTCGCCTCGGCAGACAGCGACGCGATTCGCGTCGACAGCTATCCTATCGGGAGCCTTGCGCACGCTGTCGACACGATGCGCGCGAACAAGACGCCGACTGCCGAACAGCTCGCGGACGCCGATGTGCTGATGACGAGCACGTTTGCCGCGCTCGGTGAGGATTTGCTCACTGGGCAGATCGATCCGCGCACCGTCTCGCAAAGCTGGTACATCAATCCTCGCGAAGAGCACATCGACAGCGCGCTCGTCCGCACGCTCCGCGAAGGGCCGCTCGATCGCTCGATTCAGCTCATTCGCCCGCAGAACCCCGAGTACGACTCGCTGCGCGTTCAGCTCATGCACTACCGCGAGCTCGCGGCGAAGGGCGACTGGCCGACGATCCCCAAGGGGCCGCAACTCAAACCAGGCGAGACGGACTCACGCGCGCGCCTAACGGCGCTCGCCGAGCGACTGCGCGCAGAAGGATATCTGCCGGCGGATTCGACGGTGGCAGCGGATTCGACGTCCACTCGTTCGGAACGAATGAAGTACGACCGAAGCCTCGCCGGGGCCGTCGCCGACTTCCAGGCGCATCACGACATTGGCGTCGACAGCATGCTCGGCCCCGAGACGATCGATGCGCTCAACCAGCCGGTGAGCTTCCGTCTGGGCCAGATCGCCGCGAATCTCGAGCGCTATCGCTGGCTGCCGCGCACGCTGGGCGATCGATACATCCTCGTGAACGTCCCGGCTTTCGAACTTCAGGCGTTCGATCAGGGCAAGCCGGCGCTGCAAATGAAAGTGATCGTCGGCCAGGATTATCAGGGCAAAGCGACGCCGGTGTTCAGCGACTCCATGGAGTTCGTGGTATTCCGACCGTACTGGATCGTCCCCGACAGCATCGCGGCGAAGGAGATCTACCCGAAGGCCGCCGCCGATCCAACGTATCTCGATCGCAACAACTACGAGAT
Organism: Gemmatimonadaceae bacterium; assembly: GCA_036496605.1. Lineage (NCBI taxonomy): Bacteria > Pseudomonadati > Gemmatimonadota > Gemmatimonadia > Gemmatimonadales > Gemmatimonadaceae > Gemmatimonadaceae bacterium. Next base: position 22,786 of record DASXKV010000022.1, read on the forward strand.
CGTCACCATCGATCGCCGAAAGCGTGTGCGTCAGAAGCCGGGCGACAAGAATTCGCTCGGGCTGATCAAGTTCATGTTCCCGAACGATTTTAACATTTACTTACACGACACGCCGCAGGGCGAGCTCTTCAACAAGGACGTGCGCGCGTTCAGTCACGGCTGTATCCGGCTTCAGCATCCCGACTCGCTTGCCCATTTCGTGCTCGGGTGGCCGATGGAGCGTATACATCAGCAGATGGAGCAGGGGCCCGACAACCGCACCGTGAACCTGCCTTCGAAAATCCCGGTGTACATCGTGTACTTCACGACCTATGTGAAGAACGATCGACTCTACTTCGGCAACGATCTGTATAGTCGCGACGACAAGTTGGTGGTGTCCGTTGCCTCGGCGGCTGCCGGGGACTCGGCAAGCGCCCGCGCGGTACAGACGCTCAGACAGGCCCGCGCTGAGTAGATAAAGGCTCTGACAACTCGCTGACACCCGGCTGGTTACGCGGACATTGCTTCATATGTCGATAGGCTACACGTTACCGGTAGTCTATCGACATATGCCTCCGATGCCACGCGTTCCATCCACGTCCGAGCTCCTCCCCGGCACCCTCGACATGCTCGTGCTGCAAACGCTCACGTTGCAGCCGATGCATGGCTACGCCATCGCGCAGCACATCCGGCGGCTCTCGGACAGTGTGCTCAAAGTCGAACAGGGCTCGCTGTATCCGGCGCTCGAGCGTCTTCAGCACAAGGGATGGGTGACCTCGAAGTGGGGCGAGACGCCAACCAAGCGCCGCGCGCGCTACTACACCATCACCGCCGCGGGACGGAAGCAACTCGGCCATGAGAAGACGAGCTTCGACCGCGTCCTCACCGCCATCCAGCGCGTGATGGCTGGAGCCTAACGACGATGTCCTTCTTCGACGCGCTTCGCCACCGGCTCACTATTCTCGTCAAGGGCGACGCCTACGCTCGCGAGCTCGCCGACGAGATGCACTTTCACCTCGCGATGGACGCCGAGCAGGAACAGGCGAATGGCCTTTCGGCCAGTGCCGCGCGCGAGAGAGCGCATCGCCATTTCGGCAACGTTACGTACCATCGCGAGGACACGCGCCGCGAGACGAGCCTCGGCGTCCTCGACGACTTCGGTCAGGACATCCGCTACGCCGCGCGCACCTTTCGCCGCGCTCCAGGCTTCACGATTGCGGCGACGCTGACGCTCGCGTTAGGCATCGGCGCGGCGACGGCGATCTTCAGCATCGTCGACGGAGTTCTCGTGCGAGGGCTCCCCTATCGCGATGCCGATCGCGTCGTCGACGTCTGGGAGACGAGCGACAACGGTGGCTATCGGCTTCCATCCTATCCCACGTTCAAGGACTGGCAGCAGCAAAGCCGCTCGTGGAGCGACGCTTTCGAGGAGATGGCCTTCGTGAAAGGGGCAGAGGCGATCTATGTCGGTGACAAAGGTCCCGAGCGCCTCCTGTCGAGCTTCGTATCCCCAGGGTTCTTTCACTTGTTAGGCGTTGCTCCGCTGCTCGGCCGTACGTTCCTGCCCGACGAGGAGCAGCGCGGAGCAAACAGCGTCGCGGTCCTGTCGTACGACGAGTGGCGGCGTCGATTCGGAGGCGATCCAGCCATCATTGGCAAGTCGATTCGCTACAGCGGATCGCCGACGACGATCGTGGGCGTCATGCCGCGCGACTTCGCCTACCCAATCTGGTCGCCTCAATCCAATCTGACGTCCGCACTCTGGCAGCCCATCGCGCTCATCGAGGACACGAATTCGTCACTGAGCAAGCGGGGTGTGCATACCGACAGCCGTACGATCGCTCGCTTGCGGCTCTCAGCCGATTCGGCCCGCGTCGCCACGGTCATGCGCACGGTCGAGCAACGCCTCGCCCAGGCGTATCCCGACGAGCAAGCGCATTGGACGTCGACCGTCATGCAGCCTATTCGCGCCGAAGTCCTCGGCAACGTCAAGTCGACGCTGCTGATGTTGGCGGGCGCGGTCCTGCTCGTTCTCCTGCTCGCCTGTGCCAACGTCGCCAACCTGCTGCTGGTCCGCGCATCGGCGCGCGACCGCGAGCTGGGGGTTCGCGCGGCTCTTGGCGCCGACCGCTCACGTCTCGTGCGTCAGCTTCTCGTCGAGAGCCTAACGCTGGCCGGAATCGGCGGCGTTTTCGGCTTTGCTCTGGCAGTGGCGATCGTTCGAATCGTTCGCCTGACCGCGACCGACCGACTGCCTCGCGCCAACGAAATTGTCGTCGAGCCGCGAGCCCTGCTGTTTGCCGCGGGCATGACCGTTCTTGCTGCGCTCCTTGCCGGTATCGCGCCGGCCTTGCGTGCGACGCGTGCGGCGGCACTGGCCCGTCTGCGCAGCGGCGTCCACGGCTCGATCGGCACCCGCAATGACGCTCGTCTTCGCGGAATGCTCGTCGCCTCGCAATTCGCGCTCGCACTCGTGCTGCTCATCGGTTCCGGTCTTCTCGTGCGCAGCTTCGTCAAGCTGCAGTCCGTTGATCTCGGCTTCGACCCCGACAACCGCGTCGCCATCGGTGTCTCTCCGCCCGCGGGGAAATACGACGATCCCGTCGCGGCATCCGTGCTCTATCGCCGGCTCCTCGAGAGCATGTCCGCGGTGCCAGGCGTGATGGACGTCGGGCTCGTCAACCACCTGCCGATCGGTGGCGGCTGGGTGACATCACCGGTCCAAGTCGAAGGCCGCACCGATGACGTAACCCGACAACCGCACGTGCTCTACCGAACAGCATCCGAGAGCTATCTGCGCACCATGGCCATGCACGTCGCTCGCGGACGCTGGTTCACCGACGCAGACATTCGTGACAAGACAGGATTCGTCATCAACGAGACGCTCGCCAAGTTGATCTGGCCTGGCGCGGACCCGGTCGGTAAAGGCATCTCGTTGCGTCGCTCGTCGCAACTGCGGTCGGACTACGGCCAGCCTATCAGCGGCGTGGTCATCGGTGTGATTCGAGACGTTAGGCAGCAGGCCGTCGGCGACAAACCGTCGCCCGAGGTCTTCGTTCCTTGGACGCTCGAGGTGTGGCCGTGGATCACGCTCGTCGCCCATGTTCAGAACCCGGCGCGAGAAATTCCATTGCTGCGACGCGCGATTCTGAATGTGGATCCGACCATTCCCGTCGGCGGCAACTATCTGCAAGGCGGATTCGTGACAATCGAGAGCACGCTAGCGGACTCCGAGGGGCAGCGTCGGCTGGCAACCTCACTCGTCGGCGCGTTCGCGGTTGTGGCGCTGCTTCTCGCGGCGATCGGCATGTACGGCGTGATTGCCTATGGCATCGCGCAACGTACGCGAGAGATGGGCGTGCGCATGGCGTTAGGCGCGAGCGATCGGCGTATCCTTCGCCTCATACTCGGCGAAGGCGTCCGGCTCGCCGCCCTTGGCGCCGCGCTCGGGATCGTCGGCGCGTTCGCATCGACACGACTCATCCGCTCGTTACTCTTCGAGACCGTACCGACCGATCCGCTCACTTTCATCGTCACGCCGCTGCTGCTGGCGGGCGTCGCGTTGCTCGCGACGTACATCCCCGCACGCCGCGCGACGCGCCTCGATCCAACGCTGGCGATTCGAGGGGACTGATTGGTGGCTGGCGGTTGGTGGGTAGTCGGTTGTTGGTGGTAGTCGGTTGTTGGTGATTGGTTGTCGGTGGTTCAAAGGAAAGCCGGCGAGCAGAGCTCGCCGGCTACGGAATCCAATCACCAATCACCCAACACCAACGACCGCTAGTGCCCGGGAATTACTAGCGTCTGCCCCGGACGAATCTTCGTGTGTGCGAGTCGATTCGCGGCGATGAGCTCCAGGACGCTCGTCGAATGCTGCTGCGCGATGCTCGAGAGCGAATCCCCAGCGCGCACGGTGTACCGTGTCGCTACCGACGACCGCGTGCGCGCCACAGCGACGATCATCGCCGTCGGCCGCTCCTCCGGCATTGCGCCAGCGAAGCGCAGATACTCGGGTCCGAACACCGCGACGTGGAAGTGTGCCGGGTGATGCTCTTCGGTTGCTTCGACCACACCGTCCCCTTCGAGCGTCAGCAGCTCGCGCCGCAGCCACGTTAGGCACGGGCCGGTCGGTTTGCGCAGGTCCACCGCCATGCCGGTCGGATGGACCGAGCGCAGCGAGCTGTTCGACGGCTGCCGGCTTTCGGGGCGCACCCCACTCGTAACGACGAGCTCCTCGCGGCAGGCGTGATCGTAGTCCGCCGCCAGCCGCTCGATGAAGGTCGACGTCGCCGGCCGGACGAACGGAAAGGCAACACGGTGCAGCTCGTATCCGCGGTCGGTGCGGAGCTGAACAAGCTCGCCGCGCGCCGCCGCCCAGCGGACGTCGTTGCTGTTCTCATAGAACGGCAACCCGTCGCTGACGGCGTGATCGTACATGCGCTCGACGCTTTCCAGCGAGCCGCGCAGCGATTGCGCGGCCGCGCGGCCAGGCTGACCGGCGACTATAACGAATGCGACAAAAGCCGCCTGGAGACGGAAACGAGTCATGACAACATCAATACGATTCAGTGCCGTAATTGGAAACGGACTTTTCGCCCGGGGGAACTAATTGCCCGATTGCGGAGCGTTGTCCTCCGACCTTCAGCCCGCGACGCCGCCCGTCAAACTGTAGATCAGTATCGCGAGGACGATCGATGTCACGACGATGTAGACGCGATCGCGTTGCAGAATGAAGGCAACGAGTGACATGGCGACCCGCGCGACGGGCGTGGCGATCAGGAGCACGAGACCAAGTTGAACGATCGCGGCGGTGTGCAGACTGAGTGCGCCGCGAACGATGCTCCCAACGTGTCTCAGCTCCGCCGGCTCGCCGTGAAACACGCGATGATCGGTCGGCTCGAGGCCGTGCTGCGCGAGATACAGCACGCCGCCGATCGCGGCGACGACCGTCGCGACGATCACGCCGATCCGCAGCAGGTTGCCGAGCAGCTGATCGACCTCGTCGTCCGTCCAACGCTCACGGTGCTCGCTGTTGGCGGTCATCACACGCCTCCCCGAATGCCCTTGTAGAGCATCTCGACAGCAAGTACCACCACGACAGCCGCGAAGATCCGGCGGAGGACTTTTGTGTTCGCGCCCGCGAGCACGCGTGCGCCCGTGAGCGCGCCGGCGAGGACGCCGAGCATCACCGGCAGCGCGAGCGGCGGGTCGACTTGACCACGAGCGAGGTAGATCCCGGCGCTCGCCGCCGCAGTCACGCCGATCATGAAGTTGCTCGTCGTCGTCGAGACCTTGAATGGCAGGTGCATCATCTGATCCATCGCGAGCACCTTGAGCGCGCCAGAGCCGATGCCTAACAGGCCGGAGAGAATGCCAGCGAGGAACATCAGCCCGAACCCCGCCGGCACGGCCTGTACGGCATACGGCTGAAAGCCGTTAGGCGTCGGATATGTGGAGTTCAGACGCAGCGTTACCGCCAACGGATCCGCGTTCTCGGTCGAGACATGTTCGGCGAGCGGCTTCGTCGAGCGATAGGCCGAGTAGAGTAGCACGAGGCCGAAGATCACCATGATCGCCGCCGTGCCGACCCGTCCGGCGAGGTATGCGCCGCCTAACGCGCCGACGGTCGTTGCGATCTCGAGGAGCATGCCGACGCGCACGTTGGTGAATCCTTCCTTGACGTACGCGGCGGCGGCACCTGACGACGTCGCGATCACGGAGACGAGCGATGCACCGATCGCGTACCGCAGATCGACGCCGAAGAGAAGCGTCAACATCGGAACGATGACGATGCCGCCGCCGAGCCCCGTCAACGCGCCGAGAAGGCCCGCAGAGAAAGACCCCACTGCGACAAGCAGCGTGAAAAGGAGGATAGACATTGACTGAATACTATCGAAACGGCAGGCAATGTCTCGGTACTGCGGGCGCCTTCCAATGCGCCACTAACGACTTCGCCACAGCGTCGCTGTCGATGCGGCTAATCGTCTCCCACACCCACGAGCTGCGGCCTCTCGCTCTCGATCTCTTCCGGCTCGTCCTCCGCCGTCCGCGCCAGCCAACGATCGATCCGATCACTCACGCCGGCGAGATACGTATACACCACCGGCGTCACGAACAGCGTAATCAACTGCGAGAACGCCAAGCCGCCCACCACGGCGATGCCTAACGGTCGACGCGACTCGGCGCCCGCTCCCATCGACAGTGCAATGGGCAGTGTGCCCATCAAGGCCGCGACCGTCGTCATCATGATCGGCCGGAAGCGCACCAATGACGCGTGCACGATGGCGTCCGCGGGCTCACGTCCTTCCTTGCGCTCGGCCTCGAGCGCGAAGTCGATCATCATGATCGCGTTCTTCTTCACCAGACCGACGAGCAACACGATACCAACGAACGCATACACGCTGAGATCGACGTGGAAGATCAGCAACGTCAACAGCGCGCCGAACGCGGCAAACGGTAAACCCGACAGAATGGTGATCGGATGAATGAAGCTCTCGTACAGCACGCCGAGCACGACGTAGATGACAAAGATGGCAATCACGAGCAGCGCGAGCAGTCCAGCCTGCGCGGCCTGGAACGCCTGCGCCGTGCCCGAGAAGTTCGTCGCGATCGACGACGGCAATACGTTGCGCGCAATATGCTGCACCTCGGTTACGGCGTCGCCGAGTGCGACACCGGGCCGCAGGTTGAACGAGAGCGTCACCGACGGCAGCTGGCCAGCGTGATTGATCGCGACCGGCCCGGTGCTTTGCGTTACCGTCGCGACGGCACTGAGCGGAATGAGCGTACCGTTGTTCGCCTGGATGTGCAACAACGACAGCGCCGAGAGATCCTGCTGATACGCCGGCAGGAGCTCCATCACGACCCAGTATTCGTTGTTCGGCGTATAGATCGTCGACACCTGCCGCGATCCGTACGCGTCGTACAGCGCCGTCTCGATCTGCGACGCGCTCACGCCTAACGACGCAGCACGCTCCCGGTCGATCTCGATGCTCGCCTGCGGGTTCCCGAGCTGCAAGTCGCTTGTGACATCCTGCAGGAACGTAGACTTCTTCGCCTCGTCCACGAGCTTCTGTGCCGCCGGATACAGCGAGGCGATGTCCGAGCTCTGCATCGTGAACTGGTAGAGACTCTTCGCGACACGGCCGCCGATCTGGATCGCCGGCGGATTCTGCATGAACACGACCATGCCCGGTACGCGCGCGAGCTTCGGCCGCAGCTCGGCGATGATCTCATCGGCAGTCTTCCGCTCATCGCGCGGTTTGAGACCAATCAGAAAGCGACCCTGATTGAGCGACTGATTGGAGCCGCCGCCGCCGCCCACCGCCGACATGAAGCCGTCGATGTTCGGATCCTGCTGAATGATCGACGCGACCTCTCGCTGGTGCGCGATCATGTCCAGGAACGATGTCCCCATCGCTGCTTCCGTCGTGACCGAGAGACTCCCGTTGTCCTGGCTCGGGATGAATCCCTTCGGCACGAGCACGAACAGAATGACCGTACCGACGAGAATTCCTCCCGAGAACACCAACGTCGAGCGGCGATGCTCCATCACCCAGTGCAGCGACTTGGAGTACCAGCCGAGTAGCGACTCCCAGCCGCGCTCGGTGACATTGTACAGACGGCCATGCTCCTCCTGGCCGTGCGCGCGTAGTACGCGGCTCGACAGCATCGGCGTCAACGTCAGCGATACGACGCCGGACATCAGGATCGCCACTGCGATCACGACGGCGAATTCGTGGAACAACCGGCCGATGATCCCGCCGAGGAAGAGGATCGGGATGAAGACAGCGACCAGCGAGATCGTCATCGAGAGAATGGTAAAACCGACCTCCGCCGACCCATCGAACGCGGCCTTCAGCGGCGGTTTCCCCATCTCCATATGCCTAACGATATTCTCGAGCATGACGATCGCGTCGTCCACCACGAATCCGACCGCGAGCGTCAACGCCATGAGCGACAAATTGTCGAGGCTATAGTCCAGCAGATACATCACCGCGAATGTCCCGATGACGGAAATCGGCAGCGCCAGACTCGGAATGATCGTCGCGGAAACGTTACGCAGGAACAAGAAAATGACCGCGACGACAAGACAGAGCGTCAGGAGCAGCGTCATCTTGACATCGCGCACCGACTCCTCGATCGGAACCGTACGGTCGATCAGCGTCGTCAGATGTACGCTGCCAGGAATCTGCGATCGCAGTTTTGCAACCAGATCCTTCACTCCGGTCGCCACGGCCACGGTGTTCGAACCCGGCTGCCGCTGAATCGCGAGGACGATCGAACGCTCGCCGTTGTACCAGCTCGCCACTTTGTTGCTCTGTACGTCGTCCAGTACGTGGCCGATGTCGCCGAGCCTAACGGGCGCACCGTTGCGATACGTCACCACCATGCGCGAGAACGACGCCGCGTTCTGCAGCTGGCCATTCGCCTGAACCGTGAATGCCTTGTTCGGTCCCCAGAGGACGCCGGTCGGCAAATTCACGTTCTGATTGTTGATCGCGTTCGCGACTTCGTCGATACCGATCTTTCGATAGGCGAGGGCCGTCGGATCGAGCTGCACTCGCACCGCGTATTTCTGCGAGCCATACACGACGACTTGCGCAACTCCAGGCACCATCGACATGCGCTGTGCGAGCACCGTCTCGCCGTATTCGTCGAGCTGCGACAACGGCATCAGCTTCGACGTCAGCGCAAAGAGGAGGATCGATTGATCGGCGGGATTGACCTTTTGATACGACGGCGGAATGATGCCCGGCGGCAAATCACGTAACGTCTTCGCAATCATCGCCTGCACGTCCTGCGCGGCGGCGTCGATGTTGCGATCGAGCGCAAACTGAATCGTGATCGACGTCGAACCAAGGTTCGAAATCGACGTCATGTTGTCGATGCCCGCGATCGTCGAGAACTGCTTCTCGAGTGGTGTCGCCACTGCGGCCGCCATCGTTTCGGGGCTCGCGCCCGGCAGCGACGCCGAGACCTGAATCGTTGGAAAATCGACGGTCGGCAAGTCGCTCACCGGCAGCCGGCGGTACGCCGTGATGCCGAAAACGATGAGTCCGACCATGAACAACACGGTCGTGACCGGCCGCCGGATGAACAGCGCAGAGAGATTCATTCGTCGATTCCCGATCCCACCGGACGCGCCGCGACCGGCGTCGCTTGCTCCTTCGCGTCGACCTTTGCGCCAGGCACGAGACGCGACTGCCCGTCGACGACGACGTGCTCTCCCGGCTCGACGCCGTGCTCGATGACCGTAAAATCACCGACCGCCTGTCCCAACGAGACTGTGCGCACGTGAGCGTTCTTCTCGCTGTCGACGACGTAGACGTATGTGCCCTCTTGTCCAGTCAATACAGCGGTCGTCGGAACGGCGATCGCTCCACTGCGAACATCGAGCTGCACCGACACACGCACATACTCTCCCGGCCACAACGCGCGCGACGAATTCAAAAACCGAGCCTTCGCCGTCACAGTGCCTGTCAGGCTGTCGACAGCATTGTCGAGGAACGAGAGCGAGCCCAGCTCCGGTAACACGGTACTATCAGACGCGGTAACGCGCACTGGCACCGCACCGGTCGCCGCGCGCCGCCTGAGCGCAAGAAAATCACGCGCCGTCACCGGAAATCGAACGAAGATTGGCTGCAGCTGGTTGATCACGACCAGTGGGCCGCCACTCGGCTTCACGAGATTGCCGCGCTTGACCAACAAGCTTCCCGTGCGCCCGCCGATGGGTGCGCGGATTGTCGTGTAGTCCAGATTCAGCCGCGCATTCTCGACCGCCGCGCTATCCGACTGCACCGTTGCCAGCGTGGACGTTGCTTGAGCCTGCGCTTGCTCTGCCTGCGATTGCGTGACGTAATCCTTCGCGACGAGTGCCTTGTATCGCACCGCGTCGCTCTGAGCGCTCGAGGCCTGCGCCTTGTCGCGAGCCAGCATGCCCTCTGCCTGACGCAGCGCGGCTGCGAATGGCCGTGGATCGATGCGGAACAGAACTTGGCCTTCCGTGACTTCCTCCCCTTCCTGGAAGCTTACTTCCGTCAGCGTGCCTCCCACTTGGGCCTCGACCGCCACGGTCTGTACGGGCTCGACGACGCCATTCGCCGCCACGAGCGCCGGCGCGTCGATGCGTACCGCCGGCGCCACGGAAACGGGAATGGTCGGCGAGCGCTCGGGCGCCTTGCCGCCACACGCCACGACCGCCGCAACTGCGGCGCCGGCGACCAGCCGTGAATGTCCAACAACCATATAGTTCAGTCTCACCGATGCGTTCGTGATGCGTCGGCGCCTAACGGCGCCAGAGTCTCTCCGTGAAGTCCAAGAATGCCCACGTCGTGAGCGAGCTGCGCCACCGAACCGCGCCACTGCCACCTCGCCTGTGCATCCTGCGCGCGCGCATCCGCAAGCGCCGACTGCGCGATGAGCAAATCGACAATGCTGCCAACACCCTCACGGTAGCGTCCGCGTGCGACACTCTCCGATTCCGTCGCGCTTGCGAGCAGATCCGCTGCCGTACGTACGCGCTCCGTGGCCGTTTGCAAATTGTAATAGGCCGTGAACACCTGCAGCGCGATCTGCTGACGCGTTTGTTCCGTCCGCGCATTGGCCGCGTCGAGCTGATCGGCCGCCGAACGCAGCGAATACTGTCTCGCCAGACCGGTGAATGCCGGAAGATCGAAGGTCAAGCCAATGCTGTATGTCCGACCACGAAAGCCCGGAAGACTCGACGATGTGTAGCCGCTGTTTGCGTTGAGGGACACGGTGGGGTAGAGCCCGGATCTGGCGACGTGGACCTGCGCGACGGCGGCCGCCGCCTCCGCGCGCGCCGCTTCGAGATCCGGCCGCTGGCGGGTCGCCACTACGATCATCGTGTCGATGGACTGTGTGATGAATTGCAGCGAGTCGGGGCACAGAGAATCCGTTAGAACCGGCGGCTCGAAGGCGGCGTTCGCGGGAATCCCCATCGCCACCGCCAGCGTGCCTTGCGCGACATGCACTGCGCCCTCGAGCGATTCGAGGGTGAGCTGCGCCTGCGAGCGGAAGGTGCGCGCCTGCAGCACGTCGGCGATGGTCGCCAAGCCAACGCGATGCCGCTCCTCGGCCGCGTTGAGATTTGCCGTTGCCTCTTCGACTGCCGTGCGTTCCGCGTCCCGCTGTGCGCGCGCGGCTTGATAATCGAAGAGCGCCTGCTCGGCGGTGAGGATGGTGTTCTGCACCGCGACGTTGTGCGCGAGGTCGGCGGCTACTGCCGTCTGCCGAGCGACGTCGACGTTGCCGGCGCGCCCACCGAAGTCGAGCACCAGGTAGTTGAGGCTCAGCGTCGGTCCGTACTGAACGCGTTGCGACAGCACTCCGCTCGGAGCGAGCGGCTGCGCCTGTGATCCGCCGACGTCGATCGAGAGGCTCGGGAAGAACTGGCCTCGGCTCGCGCCGAACGCGTCGGCGGCCGCGCGCGCCTGTGCCCACGACAGACGCGTCGTCGGGTTATTGCGGAGCGCGAGGTCGACGACATCGCCCATGCTGAGATGGCCAGTCGCCGCCGGTATCGCGACAGGAGCGGTCGTCGGATTCGGGCGCTGAACCCGCGCCTTGACATCGGGCGACGGGTTCCAGTACTCGTTAGGCTGCGTTGGCGCGCCGGGAACGCCGTCGATCGACGGCGGCCGGTGTGGCGTGCAGGCGGCCGTGACGAGGAGCGCGGCGCCAATCCCCAGGCGCCTCACTGCACCGTCCTCGACTGCGTTGACGCGCGCGTCGACGAGCGCGCGACGCCTTGTGCAAGACGCAGCGACGGCGGCGTCGTCGAACGTGTCCGCGCGGCATCGCCGAGCAATACCACCTTCTCGCCCTCACGAACACCGCCACGCACCTCGACCCATTCGAGGTCAGTAGCGCCCGGCTGTATCGCCCGCAGCTCGTAGCAGCCGCCGGCGAGTGCGACGACGGCGAATCGCGACCCGGTCCCGGTCGTGGATGTTGCTGTCGGAAGAAGGGCAGGGCTGATCGCTTCCCGCAGCGAGTCGGCTGACTGCTGGAAGACACGCGCGATCGCGACGAGCTCGTTGCTCGCGCGAACGGCATCGACGGGAATCGCGAGCACGCCCGACTCTCGCGCGGCGACGATCGTGACTTCACCGTTCATGCCCGGCATGAGCAAACGCTCATGATTATCGATCGTTACGAGAACGGGGAAGAACGTCACACCCTGATTGACGACGGCCGATGGCTCGACCTTCTCGACGACTCCATCGAACGTTCGGGAAGGAACGGCGTCGACGCGGATTGTCGCCGGCTCGCCCGGCTTCACGTTCGCCAAATCGGCCTCGTCCACGTTCACCCGCATGCGGACGCGGAGCAGGTTGGCCATCGTGACGATCGACGTATCCCGGCCGAAGGACCCGGTCGCCGAGGCCACGAGTTGGCCGAGCGAGACGCTCTTCGAGAGAATCGTTCCGTCAACGGGCGCGCGAACCGTCGCGTCTTCGAGCTTCTGGCGTGCGAGATCCAGATCCGCACGGTCCTCGGCGACGAGCGAAACCGCGTGCACATAGCTCGCGGCGACGCTATCGTGCTCCGCTGGCGTGATGACGTGCTGGGCCAGCATCTCTTCAGCGCGGTTCTTCTGCAGCCCTGCGTTATGCATCGCCGCAACGGATGCGACGTCGTCCGCCACCGCTTCGTCGAATTCGTTCTTCACGTCCCGCGGGTCGATTTGCACGATGAGGTCGCCCGCTTTGACGTCGCTGCCGATGTCCACGGGCATCTTTTGCACGAGCCCGGAGGCCTTCGAGCGAATGGCAACAAGATCGATTGGCTCCAGTGTGCCAGTGGCCTGAACGCGAACGACGATGTCGCGACGCGCGGCGACCGCGCTTGGCAGCGGCACCGGCCGGTCGGGCGCGCGATGGCAGGCGGCGCTGACCGCAAGGCAGACGATCGAAAGCACGGGACGCGTTGACATCCGCGCGCGAAGAAAAACGGTCATGAAAGAAAGAAAATCGTTAGGGAGTGCTGCTCATCCGGCGCGCATCGTCGCCGCGCAGCTGCAGACGGCGAAAGCGCTCGCGTTGGTCGGGCGTTAGCACCTGCTCCATATCGCTGCGAACGTCGGAGACGAGCCGCTCGACGCGCGGTCGGATCTCCTCGCGAAGTGCGCCGAACTCGCCGGCGCGATGCATCATGATCGCATCGATGGCGCTATCCTGTGCCGGCGTGAGGCTGAGCTCCCGCGCCAATTCACCTCGAATCCGACGCCGCTCTTCTGGCGTCGGCGATCGCAAGGCGGAGGAAAGGGGATGAAATCCGGTATCCGGGAACATCGCCGGCGCCACGAGAGGTCGCAATAACACGCGATCGACCGCAATGCCGGCGACGACGCTCGCGACGATGATTGCCCCGATGACGATGATGGCCATCGCCCGCGCCGGCAGGTACGCGTTATAGAACCTCCGCATCATCGCTGCGTCTCCACGTGTCCGGCGCCGGCGCTTTCGGCTGCGGGCGCGTCGAGCACGAAGTCAATCAGCTCGCGCGACGGAGCTTTGTTGGTGACGGCGCGCAGCAACGCCGTTCGCTCGCTCGCGTGCGCACGTGATGGTGTCCGAACCGCAGAGCTCCACGCCAGGCAGACGGTCGCGACGAACGCCGCAGCGACGCCGAGTGGCAAGAGCGTTCCGGCCCATGCAGCTGCGTACTCCCACCACGGCGACGCACCCCGACGCCGCGCGTCGAGCAGCGGCGCCGCGCGCCGCACGATGCGCTGCGCCAACGCCGCCATCTGAGTCGTCGTGGGAGCCGGAGGGTCGAGACGGCGCAGCTCTCTCGCCAACTCGCGATCCGACCGTGAATCGTTAGGTCTCATTCAAATCAACCTCGACGGAGCGGCGTCAGCGCATTCCGTAGCTGTCGACGCGCCATGTGCAGATGCCAGCGAATCGTCGCTGGCGAAGAATCCAGAAGCTTCGCGATCTCGGCGACCGAGAAGCCGTCCACCTCGAAGAGCTGAACCACCAACCGCCGTCGCTCAGGCAAGTCCGCGAGCGTCCGCCGAAACTCGTCCCGGATCTCGGCGCGTTCCGCCGCATCCGCGAGCGACGGTCTCATGTCGCTCAGATCGTCCGGCAACTCCTCGGCGGCACGCGCCGACCGGGACGCTGCGACGTCCAGCCCTCGATTGACTATGATCCGCGACAACCACGGCCAGAATGGTCGCGACAGATCGAAGCGATCGATGTGCTGAAGCGCCGCTAGAAAGGCATCCTGAACGAGATCCTCGGCGTCCTCGCGATGCCGTAACACGCGCATCGCGAGCGACATCGCCCGAGGCAAATACAGCTCGACGACACGCCCGAACGCATCACGCTCCCCGTTCCGGACGCGAGTAAGAAGCTCGCGCTCTTCCTGAGCCGCATCGTTGGCATGTAGCACCAACGAGGCGCGCGAAATATCGTGCGCAGTCGCCGTGTACGTATCCCTCACCTCGAATTTGGAGCCGGTGTGCTCGCTCCAAAGGATGTACGGGCGACAGGGCCGGACCGTTTGAGCGTCTCAACTCTCGGCGATAATACCCTTCTGGATGTAGATAGGTCGAAGGAGTGCCCGGAGGGACGGAAGGCGGGAACCGAACCAAACCCCCGCAATCACGCACGCCACACCGCCCAGCAGAATGGTCATGGGCGCGCCGATGCGATCGGCGAGGATCCCGGCGAGAAGGCTGCCGAGCGGGGCGGTGCCGAGGAAAGCCATTGTATAGAAGGACATTACTCGGCCACGCATCCGCTCTTCGACAATGGTCTGAAGGATGGTGTTCGTGGACGCCGTCTCGACCATCATGCCGCCACCGACTACGGGCAACAGGAGCAGCGAGAGCCAGAGAAGCCGCGACTGCGAGAAGGCGGCCAGTCCAACACCGAAGGCCATCGTCGCGAGAACCATTGCCCGTCCGAGACCGAGGACCGAGTTGCGCGAGGCGAGGTAGAGCGCTCCTGCAAGTGCCCCCAGACCAGACGCCGTCATGAGGAAGCCGAGCGTGTGCGCGCCCCCATGCAACCGGTCCGTCGCTATCGCCGGCATCAGCACGGTGTAGGGCATCCCCATCGTCGCAACGAGCGCGAGGAGGAGCAGAGAAGATCGCATCGGTACAGAGCGCGATACGTATAAGAGACCCTCGCGGAGCTCTTCGAGGACCTTAGTCTGCGCTTGCCGACGCGGTCGCTTTTCGACCCGCATCGCTAACAGGGATGCGATCACGGCGACGTAGGAGATCGCGTCGATCATGAAGCACCAGCCCTCTCCTACCGCGGCGATGATGACGCCGCCAATTGACGGCCCGATGATCCGGCTGCCGTTCACCATCGTCGAATTGAGCGCAATCGCGTTCGGCAGGTCAGCGCGGTCCTCGATCATGTCGACGATGAAGGACTGCCGTGCGGGCGTGTCGAAGGCATTGATCACACCTTGCACGACCTGAAGGACGAGGATTTCGCGAACGGTGATGATGCCGGGCAGCGCCAACAAAGCGAGCGCCAGCGACTGCAACATCGAAAAGAACTGAGTGATGACGAGGATTCGATGCCGGTCGTGACGGTCGACCAGAACGCCAGCGAAGGGTGAGAGTACGAGCGTTGGGATCTGACCGCAGAATCCGACGACACCGAGCAGCAGCGCCGATCCGGTGAGGCGATAGACGAGCCAGCTCGTCGCGATGCGCGTGATCCAGGTGCCCACGAGCGACACGCTCTGTCCGCCGAAGAACAGGCGGTAGTTCCGGTGTCGAAGTGCGCGCAGCAGCCTCGGGCCTTGCTCGTCGGGCATGGCGAAAGAAAGGGATAGCCGGGGGGCTAGAGCTAGGGCCAGGACTGAGGGAAAAATCGCACCAGGAACGTGCGTCGCGCTTTCGTTACGCAGCCCGTCCGCCTGTCTGCGCGGTGTCGTTACTCGGGCGATCGCTCGCGAGCTTGAGCGGCTCGGTCTTGCCGCGTACGCGCAGCATCTCGATCACCGCGACTTCGTCGCGCCGCAGTGCGGCGGGGCCGTTTGTCGTCCGGAGTTGACGTGCACCGTCATCTGGAGTCGGCGGGATTGTTATCCCCTGCATGTACGCTTCGATGATCGCCGGATGGACGTAATACTTGCGACACACCGCGCGCGTGTTTCCCAACCGCCTGGAGATCTGATCGATTGCGGCGACGACGTTGGCCTTTCCCTTCTTCTCGGCGGTGAACGCGCCGAAGTCGCGGAGCGCGGTCGCGGCGAGCGTTGTGCCGGCCCACGTTCGAAAATCCTTCGCCGTCACTTGACGCCCCGTGATGCGCCGCAGATAGTCGTTGATGTCGCCGGCGTCGACGGACTGGCGACGTCCGTCGCCGTCCAGATACTGAAAGAGCTCCTGGCCGGGGAGCTCTTGACAATGCTGAACGATTCGCGCGATGCGGCGATCCGTCACCGCAACCGAATGGGCAATGCCACTCTTGCCGCGAAACTCGAAGCGCAATTTCGCGCCGGAAACGGTCACGTGACGCCGCCGGAGTGTCGTTAGGCCGAACGAGCCATTGTCACGCGCGTACTCGTCGTTGCCGACGCGAATGAGCGTTCGCTCGAGGAGCCAGACCACTGTTGCCAAGACCTTGTCGCGCGAGAGCTCGGGAAGCGCGATGTCGCGCTCGACGCGTTCGCGAATACTTGGCAGGATCTCACTGAACGCGACCATCCGTCCGAACTTCGTCTCGTCACGGACGGCGCGATAGCGCGGATGATAGCGATACTGCTTGCGGCCGCGCGCATCGCGCGCTGTCACCTGCAAGTGACCAGCGGGATTGGGGCAGATCCACACCTCGTTCCAACGGGGTGGGATGACGAGCTTGCGGATGCGCTCCAGTTCCGTCCGGTCGCGAATGACCGCTCCGTCGACACCGATGTACGCAAAGCCACGCCCGTGCCGCTTGCGACGGATGCCTGGTGCTGCATCCGTCACATAGCGAAGGCCGGCTGCTTCCGCGGATTCGACGTGTTCGTCAGAGGGAATCATCGGGCGTTCGAGGGTCCCGGGCACGGCCATCGGCGCCGCCCTCGGGTGTTCCGTTCGTACCCTGACGGATGAAGCCCAACGAAGGGCACGTCGCGCGGAGAATGGTCGACACGTTCGAGAAGTCGATTCGCGGCAATCCGGGAGACATTCTGGCTGCCGGCAACGACAAGGCAAACATCCAGTTACGCATCCGCTGGGTGTCCGTCCTCACACAGATGCCTGCCCACCAACATGACACGTCAGCGGGGACGCGGCCCGCTGGTGCAGAACGGCTCCGGGCCGGCGCGGAACGCGCGCACGGATTGGACGGCGCGCTCGCCGCGGCACTCGAGCGCGTGGCTCGTATCATCGCGACGAGTCTTCGCGCGCCCTCAGCAGCTGTCGTCCTTCTCGGTCAGGATCGCCGCTGCTTTGGCGGTGGGAGCGAGGTGCACTCATGGCTCGCGCGCGATCCGGGTGCGCTGTTCCGCTCCGGCCTCGCGAATCGGGTACTCGAGTCCCAGCAAGCCGTGGCGGTCGCGGATGCGAGCGCCATACTCAACGCCGATTCCGACTCGGCCAAATCGTTAGGCATCGGCGCCTTTCTCGGCATCGCTGTCGCGGGCACCTCCGGCGAGCCATTGGCTCTCGTCGTTGCCATCGACGAATCGACGAGGCAGTGGAGCGATGACGAGATCGAGCACTTCACGGAGATGGCCGCTTCTGCCATCACTGAGATCGAGCTGCAACGTCGCACGGTCGAGGCAGAGCGAATCGAGCGACAGCTGCGTCACGACGCCTTGCACGACGGTCTCACTGGCCTGCCCAACAGGGCATGCTTCGTCGAGCGGTTGCGGCATGCGGGCGAGCGTGCGCGACGCAACGCCGACGATTCCTTCGCCGTGCTATTCGTCGATCTCGATCATTTCAAGATCATCAACGACTCCTTCGGCCACCTCGTCGGCGACGAATTGCTCATCGAAGTCTCGCGCCGGCTTGCCGCGTGCCTGCGCTCCGTGGATACACTTGCTCGCCTGGGCGGCGACGAATTCGCGCTCCTCCTCGAGGAGGTCCGCGACCCGAGCGACGCCGCCCGTGTCGCTGAGCGATTACAAGTCGCCCTTCGCACACCGATCGCGGTCCGCGACTCCGAGGTCTTCACATCGGCCAGCATCGGGATCGCGCTCTCCGGTCGCGCGGATGACGCGTCGCAGCATCTGCTCCGAAGCGCAGATCTCGCGATGTATCGCGCCAAGGAACATGGGCGTGGCCGATTCGAGGTATTCGATCCTGCCATGCACACCGCGGCGATGGACCGCCTGCGACTCGAGACGGACCTCCGCCGCGCGATCGAGCGCGACCAGTTGATACTGCACTACCAGCCGGTCTTCTCGCTAACCACAGGTGGAGTCGTCGCAGTGGAGGCGCTCATTCGCTGGCAGCACCCCGAGCGCGGATTGATACCGCCACTCGACTTCATACCCGTTGCCGAGCGCACGGGGATGATCAAGGAGATCGGATACTGGGTGCTCGCGCGTGCGTGCGAGCAGCTGAAGCGGTGGGAGCGCGAATTTGGTTACGGGGCTCCACAATCCGTGTGGATCAACGTCTCGCCCAAGCAGTTCGCGCAGTGTGATCTCGCCCAGCAAGTCGAGGAGCTGTTCGAGTCGCTCTCGTTCGAGCCGCGCCGGATCAAGTTCGAGATTACGGAAAGCATCATGCTCGAGGACATCGAGCTGGCCATGCGCACCCTTGGCGATCTGCGACGACTCGGTGTACAGGTCTTCATGGACGACTTTGGAACGGGCTACTCCTCTCTCACCTATCTCGGCCGTCTACCCCTCGATGGTATCAAGGTTGACCGCAGCTTTGTGAGCCAGATGGGAACGGATGTCCGCCAGGCGCAGTTGGTTGGGACAATCATCACGCTCATTCGAAATCTCGGTCTCGAGCCAATAGCCGAAGGCGTCGAGACGGATCATCAGGCGAAACTTCTGCGGGAAATGGGCTGCGCCTTCGCGCAGGGATTCATGTTCTGCCGGCCCGTTCCACCGCGCGAGATCGACGCCATGCTTCGGAGCTCAGCCGCTCACTAAGAAAGCCTTCCCTGGGAACGATCCGAGCCACCGCCTGATTCGAAATGGCGAACTCTATCGTTTTCCCTTTGGAGGTATCATGCGGCACGCCGCTCAACTCGCGCTGCTCCTGCTGCTCGCCGTGGCAGGATGTGGCGGGTCAAGCACTGCACCCAGCACCAGCAACAACAACAGTGGTAACCCGCCACCTCAGAACAATCCGCCGTCAACGAGCAGCGACATCAGCGTCACGAATGATTATTTCGATCCGATTTCGACGACAGTTGCCGTCGGAACGAAAGTGACGTGGACGTGGAACACGTGCTCGAGCGACGGCTACGGCGGCCAGACCTGCGTGAGCCACAGCGTTCTTTTCGACGACGGTGCGTCTGCT
Organism: Gemmatimonadaceae bacterium; assembly: GCA_036496605.1. Classification (NCBI taxonomy): domain Bacteria; kingdom Pseudomonadati; phylum Gemmatimonadota; class Gemmatimonadia; order Gemmatimonadales; family Gemmatimonadaceae; species Gemmatimonadaceae bacterium. The sequence goes on from DASXKV010000022.1 coordinate 42,236, forward strand.
CCAACGCAGCAGCAGGGAACGTGGGCTCGGACGTTCACGGTGGCTGGCACGTATAAGTACCACTGCACCATTCACGGACAGGCCATGGCGGGGACGATCGTCGTGCAGTGAGCCTAACGGCGAGTCGTGTCGCGTGACGAGGTGTTCCGCCGCGACGTATCTCGCCGCGATGTATCGCGCCGTGAGTCCACAGTCACGTGACCCATGGCGTCAACGCGGAAGCGCGCGCGCCGGCCATCGGTGACGAAGACATCGTAGCAGCCGGCGTGCAGAGGTGTAGGGCCGAGGTTCACGGCGTAGCCGGTCGGCGCCACACCATACTCGATTCTGGGCGGCGGTGTATTCGACCCCGTCGCCGCGATCTGCCATAAGACGGTCTCGCTGCCGCAGGCAACGACGGATATTCCGTAGATGGTCCCGGCGGGGCCGTGTCCCGTGGTGTCAGAGAGTACGAACACCGGCTTGAGGGGCGTGCTGCCGGGCTCGACGCGAATCTCATTTACGAGCGTCTCGCAGGCGAGCACGAGCGCGACAGTCACGCTCGCGATACACAATCGTGCCAGTGTAGTGACCTGACTCACAGCGTGAACTGAGATATGCACACAGAGTGTGCGGTCGTTGTGGATTGCTGACTTTCAGCCGCGCATTCGACCACGCGGCTTTGAATATCGAGATTGTTGCCCCACAGGCACGGTGAATGCACTGCAATGGCTTGCCGCGCGATGCAACGTAGCGCAGTAGGTGGGGGCGCGGCGAGGGAGTGTGGGGCATACCGAGTTGGGGAGGGGCTTATCGCTCCTCCCCGCTCGATTTTTCGGCCGATGCCGGCCTCAGCTGGCGTTCGCACTACTGACATCGCGGCTCGAGGAGTAGACCGGTGCAAGACTTGGATGAGCAAGCTTTGGTCGATCGAGTCATGGTCGAATGGTGGGACTCCGCCGCGCACGCGCTCCCCTGGGCAGGAATGCCGCTCGACGATCGGTATGGTGACCTTCGACGTCTTGCGACGGCGTTGGTCTCGGCGGCGATCGTTACCGGGGGCCACTCACGAGATCCCCAGGAGTCCGGCGCGAGAAACGGCGTCATAGCCGCGGCGATCGACCATGGGCGCTACCGCGGCCACCAAGGGGGCACGTGGGAGTTGCTCCTTTTCGAGCTGACCTTCCTCAGCGACGCGCTGCGGGTCGCCGTTCGTGGGTCCGCGTTGCCGCCGATCGTGAGCGCACAATTCGAGCGAGAGCTCGCTGCTGGGCTTCGGGTGGCCAAGCCGGCGTGCTCGCTGGGGCTGCGCGAGGCGATTCACGAACAAAGCTCGCATCGCGCGATCGACGCCGACAGCTGAGCCGCACCTAACAATCAGATACCAGCCGCCGATCAGTCTGTGAGCGCGGCCGAGGGAGAAGGTGTGGCCGCGACGCTGACGTCAATCGGCAACCGATGGCCATTACGCTCCTCGACGTGGTCGATGACGCCCTGCCAGACGGCGGCGAAGGCATGGCCAACGTCCGTCGGTGCCTTGCCGGCCGCGAATTCGGCGGTGTTGCCGGCTACCCAGAACGGCGGCTCACCGTTGACGTTGAGTGAATCATAAACGCTCTTCACGTCGTCGTAGATCAGCGCGGCATTCGCGGTATGAGCGTAGAAGCCGGGACGGTACCGACCGTCCGCCAACACGTGCGCCGTCCACTCTTTGTAGTAGTCGCGCATTGCCCGCGGCACGACGTTCATGTGCTCGATGTCGAGAAAGATGACCGTGCCGGCCGGGAAGCCTTGGGCCTGCGTTCGCGAAATGGCATCCTCGGCTTCGCTGGCTCCGCGCGCGGCGCCTACGAAATGCGCGGAACACGTCGATCCCGGCTCGGCGCGCGGCTGGACCACGACCTTCATGGCCACTCGCTTGGTGACGTAGCTGATGACGGTGCGCCCGTGGCGTTTCTTCACCTGCCTAACGCGGTGCTTCACGTACTTCGTGACGACTTCTGCCTTTCCAGGAGTCTTGCCCCAGGTCTGCTGGCCGACGTAGACCACGGCAAGTCCCCATCCCATGCGCGAGAGTTCATCGCGCTTGCCAGACCAACTCGCGTCACGATGACAGGGCGCAGATGGCAGATAGTAGCCGACCCACTCGTACGATCCGTCGTCACGCCATGCCTGCATGGCGTCGTCGCCAGGATACTTGCTCGTGTCGAACCCGAGATGTCGCCCCGTCGCCGACGAAATATTTTCCGTGGCGGACGCGAGCTCGGTCGACGCAAAGGCAAGCGGATTCGACAAATCGTCGAGCGCCGAACCTTCGCGACCCCCGACACCGAAAACAACAGCGCCGGCAAGCAGAAGCGTCAGCAAGTCACGGGGCTTGAACAACGGCTCCTCCAGATGCGCTCGTCAGCGACGCCCGAACCAATGAGCGTCCTTGGCGCTACCCATAGTTAGGCGGAAGGTTCCGGCAATTCGACTGGGCAGCCGGGGTGCCCAGCCCCGATCGTCACGTGGCGGGCTCGTGTTTGTGTTGGGAGGCGGATGCGCTTGGCGATACTTCCACTCCCGAACACCGCAAGTGATCCCAAACTCTCTGCCTCTCAGTGCCGGTCTCGGCTGATCGGGGATTGACCGCAGTGCAGGCGCAATCCTTGTAATGATGAGCGATGCAGGCACTTCTGATGGGGAGGAGCTATGAAAGGGTCAGCATTGCGCGTCGCATCATTGGTGGGAATCGCGGTGGCGCTGGCGGCGTGCAGCGGCAAACCCAAGGACAAGGCAAGCTTTCAAGCGTCGGTTGACTCGATGACGCCTCATCTCGACAGCACGAAGGCGGCGCTCGATTCGTCGAAGGTTGGCGTGCAGGTCGATACGACGAAACTCGGTGCCGCGAAAACGGAGAGCATTCTCTCGAAGGCGCGCAAATCGCCGTGACTACGAGTATCGTCCTCGTCGACGGGTCGAACGTCGCGCATTCGACGGAGGGCGAGAAGGCGCAGCTTGTGAACATTCTCGCCGTGCGCGAGAAGCTTGCTGAAGAGGGGTTGGAACCGGTCGTGGTCGTCGATGCGGCACTTCGCCATCAAATCGACGATCGGGCCGGGTACGAGCAGCTCGTGGAGCAGGGCGTCGTGAAGCAGGCGCCAGCCGGCACCGATGCCGACTATTTCATTCTCACCTTCGCGCGTGAGCTCGACGCGCGGATCGTTTCGAACGATCGGTTCCGTGACCGACTCCGTGATTTTCCGGACGCGACGGACCGCTTGATCCGATTTATGATCGTCGGCAGAGAAGTGGTACTCGAGCGAAGAGCTGGGAAACGCGAGCCCGGCCGAAAGCGAAGCGGAAGAAAATAGGTTCTTGGTCGCTGATTGTTCGTCACCGGTGAATCGGTTTGCCGGCGAGCCCCCCTCGCCGGCTTTTCTTTACCGCGTTCCAACAACCAACAACGAGCTACCACGGTAACCTTTGCACTGCGCCGAGCGTCCTAACAACCGGCGCAGTGTACCCCTTCCAGAGGTCGTATGCCCTCCACGCATGTCCTGCGCACGCTCGCCGCCGCTGCTGGTGTCGTCGTGCTCACCTCATCGTCCGCATTCGCTCAGGCTCCGGCTGCCGGCTCGTCCCTCGTGAAGGGGCCGAGCGTCGAGGGCATCACCGAGTACCGACTTACCAACGGCCTCCGCGTTCTGCTTTTCCCGGATAAGTCCAAGCCGCAAACGACGGTGAACATCACCTATCTCGTCGGCTCGCGGCACGAGGGCTACGGCGAGACAGGCATGGCGCACTTGTTAGAGCACATGCAGTTCAAGGGGACGCCGAGACACCGCCATCCATCGGATGAGATTACGCAACATGGCGCGACGTTCGACGCGACCACGTCGTTCGATCGCACGAATTATTTCGAGACGTTCACGGCCGCCGATTCAAATCTCGCCTGGGCGCTCGATCTCGAAGCGGACCGCATGACGAACAGCTTCGTTGCGCGCGAGGATCTCGACAAGGAGATGCCCGTCGTGCGTAACGAGTTCGAGAAGGGTGAGGACAGTCCGTTCATCGTCACACTCAAGCGTGTGTTAGGCTCCGCCTATCTCTTTCACGCTTACAGTCACCTGCCCATCGGTGCACAGAGCGACATCGAGAACGTCCCGATCGAGAAGTTGCAGGCGTTCTATCACGAGCACTATCAGCCTGACAACGCTATCCTGATGATCGCCGGTAACTTCGACGATCAGCGCGCGCTGGCTCTCGTTCAAGAGAAGTTCAGCCCGATCCCGCGTCCCACGCGCGTGCTGGACCAGACGTACACGGTGGAACCAACGCAGGACGGCGAGCGAATGGCTGCGATTCGCCGCACTGGCAGCGCGCAGCTCGTGATGTCGTTCTATCACGTTCCCGCCGGAACGCATCCCGATTTTCCGGCGATCGACGTGCTCACGCGCGTGCTCGGCGATCCGGCGTCCGGCCGTCTACAGAAAGCGCTCGTGGAAACGAAGAAGGCCTCCACCATACAGGCGGACAATCTCCAGCAGCACGACCCGGGCGGACTTTTCCTCGCTGCGTTGCTTCAGAAGACACAATCGATCGATAGCGCCGAAGCGGCGATCTTCAGCGTGGCGACCGAGATTGCCACGACGAAGCCGCCGACCAGTGAAGAGGTCGAGCGCGCGAAGACCCAAGTGCTCAAAGGCTTCGAGCTCGCGCCGACGAATACTGGCCGCTTCGGGTTGGAGCTGAGCGAGTGGATGGCGATGGGAGACTGGCGACTCTTCTTCTATCACCGCGATCAGGTGAAGAGGGTGACCGTACAGGACGTCCAGCGCGTCGCGAGCACATATCTGAAGGAGTCGAACCGGACGGTTGGTCTCTTCATTCCCACGGAGAAGCCCGATCGCACCGAGATTGCCGCGGCGCCGAGCGCTGATTCACTGCTCAAGGGGTACAGGAGCAGCGTGATCGTAGCGACGGGAGAGTCTTTCGATCCGTCGCCGACGAACATCGAATCGCGCCTGCATCGCAGCGCATTGAAATCAGGGCTCCGACTCGCGCTCCTGCCTAAGAAGAATCGGGGCGAAGCCGTTTCCGCGCTGGTGAGTTTGCGAATCGGCAACGAGAAGGCGCTCACGAATCGCGGCATGTTGCCGAATCTCACCGCGCAAATGCTCATGCGGGGGACGAAGTCGCTCAACCGCCAGCAACTTACTGATTCGCTCAACAAACTGACGGCGAAGGTCGCCGTCTCGATGGGGACGGTGGGGAACGTGCGGGCTACCATCGAGACGACGCGGCCGAACTTCGCGGCAACGCTGAAGCTGGTGGCGGACATGCTGCGTCAGCCGGCGTTCGACGCGACGGAGTTCGAGCAGGTGCAGCGTGAGGCCGTTGCGGGCGTCGAGGCCCAACGCGGTGAGCCCGTGATGCTGGGCCAGATCACGTTTGCGCGCGAGATCGGCCGCTACCAGAAGGGTCACCCGCGCTACGTGCCAATGCCGGAAGAGCAGATCGAAGCGTACAAGGCGGCGACGATCGCCGATGTTCGCAAGTTCTATACTGAGCTCTATGGTGCGTCGACAGGTGAACTTGTGGTCGTCGGTGACTTCGATGACGCGGAAATCGCGCGCGTGGCCGCCGATGCCTTTGGGGGCTGGAAAAGCGCGACCGCGTTCAAGTCAATCCCGGTTACGCTCGTGGCGACGAGCACGGGCAAGCGCACGGTGGAGACACCGGACAAGGCGAACGCATTGTTCGTCGCTGGCGAGACATTCCAGATGAAGGACACCGATCCGGATTACGCGGCGCTGCTCCTCATCAACTACATGCTTGGCGAGAATCCGCTCGACAGCCGACTCCCGGCACGCATCCGCGTGAAGGAGGGACTGAGCTACGCGGTGCAGTCGGCGCTGAATGTCAGCGCCCTGGACCGCGCGGGCCAATGGGTCGCGCTCGCGATTTCCAACCCGTCGAACGCGGACAAAGTAAGCACCGCGTTCTTCGACGAGATGAGCAAGCTCGTGAAGGAAGGTTTCTCGGCGGACGAAGTGGAGAAGGGGAAGGTGACCTATCTCCAGCGGCGCTCGATGGCGCGTGTGAACGATCTGGCGCTCGCTGGACAACTGGCAAACGGCCTCTACCTCGGTCGCACGATGACGTTCGATGGTACGATCGAGCAGAAAATTAAAGCGCTGACCGCGAATGAGGTGAACGCGGCGCTGCGGCGGCTGTTCGATCCGGCGAAGATGACCGTCGTTATGGCAGGAGATTTTTCAAAGGTCACGCAGGCGGGAAAGCCCCAAGAGCGCTGAGCGCAGAGGTGGCGCGCAGAGCGTGGCGATGACGACACTCCACGCTCTGCGCTCTGCACCTTCACTCTCCGCGCCTTCGCTCCTGATCGAGCAGATACGCAGCGAGGACACGCGCCGTAAAGGGATCTTCGTCGACGTTGCGTGAGTAGGCTTTGAACGCTGCACGCGCGCCCTCGAAATCGCCGAGCTGGATGCGAGCAACGACGACGCCGTTACGCACGAGCGAGATCGGCAGCCAATCCACCGAGTCGCGGAGACGAGCGTCGATCAGCGTTTGACCAGCTCGCGACGCTTCCTCGAAATTCCACGAAGCGAGGCCGTGCAAGAAGTCGATCGCCGCGCGCGCGGGAGCGGGCGCGTTCGCGCGAGTCGCGTACGCGCGCAACGCCGAGTAGAAACTCTCGTCGACGGCGCCGGCGGTGCCCCCGTGCACGAGTCGTTCGGACTCGCGCATGTCTTCTGCCCACACACGCCAATCGGCCGGGGGTGCCGAACCCACGATTTGGCGGGTGAGCTGGTCGAGCCGGACGCGCGCTTTCGCATCGTCGTCGTCACGCCTAACGTTGGTGTTCGCCAGTCGCCCGGCGGCCAGCAGCAGACGGAGACGCGCGCCATGAGCGAGCTCGTCGACGTGCGTAATCTCCGGCAAGACGGACAGCGTCGTGGTCCCGAATGCGCGCTTGCGTCCCGAGAGTGCCGCGGCGATGTCGAAGCGACTCTCGCCAAGGCCACTCACGCCATCCGCGTTGTCCTTCAGATATCGCGTGCGCTCCGCGCCCAGATCGAGGGCAGGAAAGTAGTCGGAGTTCGGCGTCACCTGCGTGGAGAGATACGGATGAAGGAGCTGGCGGCCGGCGAGGCGTGTTGCCTCGAGCGCCTCTGGGGTAAGCGGGATCGCGCGGCGTAGATCGTCGGAGAGCCCAGGGAAGTCGACGACGCGCCAATCGGGTGCGGGAAGCACATGGTCGTTGCTCGCGACGATGAGAATGTCCGCATTCGAGGTGAAGAAAATCTCATACGACGCAAAATTCTGATCGAGGGCGGCGAGCACCTGCGTCGCGAGCCTATCATCCAACTCGTAGAGGTGCAGCCACTGCCCGAACACGCCGCCATCGGCGAGGTGCGTGCGGACGCGTCGATAGAACTCGGTTGTGAACAGACCGGACACGCCGCTCACCCACGGGTTCGAGGGCTCGCTGAGAATGAGATCGAAGCGGCGGCCGCTGGCGGCGAAATACGACTTCGCATCGTCGAGCACGAAATGGGCGCGCGGATCTTCGAACACGCGTCTGTTGGCGGGAAAAAAGAAGCGCGACGCCTTGATCATTTCCGGCTCGATCTCGATCGTCGCAAGGTGCCTAACGTTTGGACTGCCGAGCAACAAGTGCGACGTCATGCCCGAGCCCTGGCCGATGACGGCGACCTCCCGGGCGTTGGGATGGTGCGCGAGGGTGACGATCGGGAGGAGAACCTGCGTTGCGATGTCGTCCGCGAGCGGCCGTGGCGGTCCGGAGCGCGACGGATTCTTCCAGAACTCGTCCATCGATGCGTCGGGCTTGCCATTCGTCGAAAGCGTGATGAAACCGCTCTGCATCCGGCGGATGCTTACCGTTGCGGTGCGGCCGTCACGGTAAAAGGGGACCGTGTATTCGCCCTTCTTCGGCAAGACCGCATAGCGATAGACGCCACTCGTCAGGCGCATTGGGTCGAAGTCGACGACGATGATATTGAGTGCGACGAAGCCGGCGAGCAGGACGGTGACGCCCATCAGCCGCGAGGTCGACGGCGGCCGGAGGCGTGTCGAGGGGCGCGTCATGTCGCCTTCCCCAGCGCGCGCCACGACGAGCAGCAGGGCGAGTCCCAGCGCGATGTCGACCAGGGCGCCGGTGATGAGCAGCAGCTTGAGGCCGAGCACCGGCATGAGAATGAGTCCGGCAATCAATACGCCCGCGATGGAGCCAAGCGTGTTGACGCCGTAGACGGCGCCGATCGCCCGCTCCCCGCGGACACGCCCACCGTCGTCCATCAGCATCTTGGTAATGAGCGGGAGCGTGATGCCAGCGCAGAACGTTGCCGGGAGCATCACGAGGAGACAGATCGCATAACGAGCGACGAGAAAGCCACGGTATCCGGCGTTACTCTGCTTGAATGTGTCGAGCAGGGTAGCCACCCAGCTGAACGACGCGACATAGAGCGGCAGCGTCGCGATGGCCAGCATACCCATGATGCACTGCACCACTCCGAGCAGTGACAGCGGACTGGCTGCTCGATCGGCGCGACCGCGAATCCAGAAGGCGCCCAATGCGAGACCGAGGATGAACGCCGACAGCATCAGCTCGAACGAATGGGTCGCGCTGCCGAGGACGAGCGAGAGCATGCGGATCCAGGCGATCTCGTAGATAAACGACGCGACGGCGGTTCCGAACGAGACGGCGAGCAGCAGCGCGACCGGCGTGGGGCTCGCTGGGATCGCGTGCCCGTTAGGCAGAACGGGAGTGACGGCCGCGGCTTCCTCCGCGGGAGCCGACGCCATGAGCCGTGCGCCGAGCGCGACGACGCCGGCAGCGATGAAGTTGAGAATCGCCGCGGTGATGAGCGTTCCGGGCAGCCCAACGCGATCGAGCAGGACAAAGCCCGCGAGCAGGACGCCTCCAGCCGCGCCGAAACTGTTGGCGAAATACAGCAGGCCGAGGACGCGACCGGCGCGTTCGCGAAGCAGGCGAATCGCGCCCGCGCTCATGAGCGGGAACGTGGTCCCGAGCAGGATGGACTGCGGCAGGATCATGAGCCCGGCGAGGAGCCATTTGACCGCCACCAGCGACCAGCCGCCGGCCAGCGCGGGGAAGATCGAGTCGTACGCAACGTTGGAGATGTCGACGTAGACGTAGTTGAAGGCGAGGCCAATCAAGCCAATGCCCGCCTCGATGCCCGCGTACCAGAGCAAGGGATGGCGAAGGCGCTCCGAGCGCTGCCCAACGAGGAGGGATCCTAGCGACATCCCTCCGAGGAAGATCACGAGGACGATGATCTGCGCATACGCGCTGTGGCCGACAAGGAGGCTGAGGTAGCGGCTCCAGATCGACTCGTAGATGAGTCCCGCGGCGCCAGAAATGACGAAAACGAGAGTGAGGAGCGCGAGCACGGCGTAGGGCGTTGGGCGTGGAACGTACAGGGTAGAGGGCGGAGGGTCGCGGGCGGAGGGTAGAGGGTATTGGGTAGAGGGCGGAGGGTGGAGGATAGAGCGTATTCCGTGAAGTTCTGGGTGGTGAGGGCTCCCGTTTTGACCCCTCCACGCTCTCCTCAGCGACCCTCCACCCGCTGCCCTCTACCCTCTACTCTCCGCCCTCTACCCTCTACCCCTCTACCCTCTACCCTCTACGCATACGCTGAAACCTGGACAATGATTGGGCCGATATATCCGCAGATATATCGTACTGTCGACAGATATATCTGCGGCATATCACAAACGTCGGCGAATTGAAAGCAAGTAACTACTTGCATTCACCTGAATCCCCATCTAGAATCCGCCGCCATGGATACTCGTGAACGAATCCTCCAAGCGGCAGCGCGTGTCTACGCGCAGCACGGATTTCGCGGCGCGACCACCCGCCTGATTGCCATAGAAGCCGGCGTCAATGAAGTCAGCTTGTTCCGTACCTTCGGATCCAAGGCGTCGCTGTTCGAGGCGATGATGCAGTCGCATGCGTCTTCGTTGCCCGCCCCGACGCTCCCTGAGAATCCCGGGGACCCACAGACCGAGATCACGCCGTGGTGTGCCGCGGTTCTCGCACACATGCGGCAGTGGCGCTCGATCATCCGGAAGTCCTTCGGCGAGCTCGAGGAGCGACCCGAGGCCGCAATCGTGATGTGCGAAGGCCCCAACTGTGCCGCCGTCGCGCTCACCACCTACGTGGAGCGCCTGCAGGCAGCAGGATTCGCGGATGACACCGCGGACGTAGCAACCGCCGTTTCCATGTTCATGTCGTCGATGTTCGGGGATGCGATCGGCCGTGACGTCTTGCCGCCGCAGGCGTTCCCGCAGCCGGAGGAAGAGGCGCCGGCGAAGTACGTCAGCGTGTTCCTGCGCGCCGTCGGTGCGTTAGGCGCGGGCGATGCCGTCCCGCTCAGGACCGCGTACGACGCGAGCGGCCGTCGGGCGGCATCGCAGTAAGCCGCCAAACAATCACCATCATCACCGTAGGGATCATGTCTCGGACCCACAGCCGAGGTGTCACCATCGCCGCCGTCAGCACGCTCGTTGCGCTCACGGTTCAGGCCCCGCGACCCCTTGGAGCACAGCAGGACACCGTTCGTCAAGCACCAGCGGTCGCGGGGCGCCGCCTCTCGCTCCAGGATGCACTCAAGGCGGCCGAAGCGCAGAGCGAGGCGGTCCAGATCGCACGCGCCGGCCTAACGAGGGCGGAGGGCCAGCGCTACCAGGCGCGGAGTCAGTACATGCCGCAGGTCAGCGCGGTCGCGATCTATCAGCGAACGCTCAACTCGCAGTTCCAGGGCGTCAGCTTCGGCGCGCCGGCCGATACGTCGACCACGCCACGACCGCAGGCGCTCTGCGCGCCGTCGATTGCCGCCAACGCGAAGCCGGCGGATATCCAGGCCGCGCTGGCGCAGGCGAGTACGTGTCAGGCGGCGTCGGGTGGCTTCAACTTTCAGAGCGTGGGCTTCGGCGCGCCGAACCAGTACACGGCTGGTCTGAACTTCTCACAGAACGTCTACACCGGCGGACGCGTGTCCGGTCAGTACCAGGCGGCGAAGTCCGGACGCAACTCGGCCGCCATCGAGGTTGCGGCGCAGCGAGCGCAGCTCGCGCTCGATGTGACGCAGGCGTACTACGACGCCGCGCTCGCCGATCGGCTCGTGTCCATTCAGGAGTCTGCGCTCTCCCAAACGGAGGAGATCCTCCGGCAGACGCGCGTCGCGAAGCAAGTCGGCAATCAAGCCGAGTTCGACCTGCTGCGCGCCCAAGTCACGCGGGACAACCAGGTTCCCGTCGTGCTCCAGGCGCGGAACACGCGCGAGGTCGCGTATTACCGGCTTAAGCAGTTGCTCAACTTACCGATGGACGGTGCCTTGGCACTCACGACTCAGCTCGACGACTCGACGGCGACGTCGAGCACCGTGCTCGCGGCCGTGAACGCTGGCAGCTCGCGCGCGATCTCACCCGCGGCGGCGACCGTCGCGTCGATGGTCGTCGATACGAACGTCAGCAGTCGCGCGCCCGTCCGGGAGCTGGAGGAGAACGTTCGTGCGCAGGAGGGACTGCTCAAAGCAGCGCATGGCGAGCGTTTGCCCTTCGTGCAGATCACGTCCGGATACCAGCGACTGTACTTCCCGACGAATCTGGTCCTGCAACTCAACAATGCGCGCATCAACTGGACGGTCGGCATCACGGCATCGTTGCCGATCTTTGACGGAGGCAAGATCAAGGGCGATGAGCTGATTGCTCAGGCGAACCTTGACCAGGCGCGCGCGCAACTGCAGCAGACGCGCGAGGTCGCGGCGCTCGATGGACGTGTCGCACTCAGCGCACTGCAGCAGGCCGAAGCAACGTGGCAAGCGAGTGCGGGAACGGCCCAGCAGGCCGAACGCGCGTACAACATCGATCAGATCCGATATCGCGAGGGGATCTCGACGCAGACGGATCTTTCGCAGTCGCGAATTCTGCTCGAACAGGCGCAGGCGAATCGAGCGCAAGCCGCTCGTGACCTGGCGGTGGCGCGAGTGAAGATCGCGCTCTTGAGGGACCTCCCGCTCCAGGCAGCAGGAGCAGGCGCGCAGGCGCAGTCGCAGTCACAAACGCAATCGGGCAGTGCGGTGAACGGTTCGGCGCCAGGAGCGCAGAGCGGTGGCGCAACACAGCAAACGCCCACACGAACGCAGACACAAGCCGCCGCGAGCGCGAGCGGAGTTTCCGGGGGAGGTATCACGCCATGAGTACGATACGGCAGGCGAGACGGGGGGCACGCGGAATCATTGGTTTGACGCTGCTGGCGGCAACGACCATCGGCGCGGCCGCATGTCGCCGCGGCGATGCGAACGCGGAGCCGGCAACGACCGAGTCCGTGGTCATTGGCCCCGAGAACATCGTGATTGTCTCGGAGCAGGATATTCGAACGGGGCCGGCGTTGTCCGGTTCGCTCGCTCCCGAGCGCGAAGCGACCGTGCGATCGGAGCTGTCGGCGCCGGTCGTCGAGACGATGATCGATCAGGGTCAGCACGTCAACGCGGGACAGCTCCTCATGCGTCTGGACGACACTGCGATTCGCGATCAAGCGACATCGGCGCGGTCGGCGGTGACAACGGCGCAGGCGAATCTGACCGTTGCCCAGCACGAGCAGAGTCGCAACGAAGCGCTCTTGAAGGCAGGCGCGATCGCCGAGCGCGCGGTAGAGCAGTCGCGGGCGCAGGTGACTGCCGCGCAGGCGCAATTGGCGACGGCGCAGGCGCAGCAGGCGTCGGCGGAAAAGATGTTATCGAACACGCGCATCACCGCACCCTTTACGGGCATCGTGAGCGCGAGGTCGGTGAACGCGGGTGACGTCGTGTCATCGGGGACGGCTCTCGTGACGGTGGTCGATCCATCGACGATGCGACTCGAAGCGTCGGTCCCTGCCGAGGCGTTAGGCGCGATTCGCCTCGGCGCGCCAGTTGATTTTTCAGTGACGGGCTACCCCAACCGTCATTTCACCGGTCGCGTGACGCGGATCAACCCAATCGCAGATCCGGCGACGCGACAGGTGCGCATCATCGCTTCGCTGCCGAACACCGGTGGGACGCTCGTCGGTGGCCTCTTTGCCGAGGGGCGCGTGTCGAGCGAGTCTCATCGCGCGGCGGTCGTGCCGCAGAGCGCGGTGGACGAACGCGGACTGCGGCCGAGTGTCGTTAGGCTGAAGAGCGGCCGGACGGAAAAGACGGAAGTCTCCCTGGGCCTTCGCGACGCCGCGACGGAGACGGTTGAGATCACGCAGGGCCTCTCGGCGGGTGACACGGTGTTGTTAGGCGCCGCGCGCGGCATCAGCGTGGGAACGCCGGTTCGTGTCTCGACGCCGAATGACGTGAAGAAATGATGATGGCTGTTGGCGGCAATCGACTACCAGCCACCAGTCACGGACAATAGACCAAACGCTAAGGCCATGTTCATCTCAGATTTCGCCATCAAGCGCCCACTGATCACCGTGGTGTCGATGCTCGCGCTGGTGGTCTTCGGCATCTTCGCGCTGCTCAAGCTGAAGACCGACGAGTTTCCGGACGTCGCGCCGCCGTTCGTGTCAGTGGGGATCGTGTATCCCGGCGCCTCGCCGGACATCGTCGAGAAGCAAGTCCTCGATCCCGTCGAGGAACAGATCCAGGCCATCTCCGGCGTGAAGCAGGTGATGGGCAAGGCGTACGACGGTTATGCGCTGATCCTCGTCGAGTTCCTGTTTGAAAAAGATCTTAACGAGGCAACGCAGGATATCAGAGACGGGATCTCGACCATTCGATCCGATCTTCCCATTGAAATGAAGGAACCGATCATCAAGAAGGAAAATGATACGGACCGGCCCATCGTCTCGCTCGCCCTCTCGTCGACGACATTGTCGCCGGCGGAGATGACGAGGCTGGTCGATCCCGGCATTACGCGCGAGCTGCGCTCGCTGCCGGGCGTCGCCGACGTGCTGGTATTCGGAAAGCAGGAGCGCGAGCTCACGGTCGAGCTCAAGCCGCAAGCCTTACAAGCCGTCGGTGTGAGCGTCGGGCAAGTTGTGCAGGCGTTGGAGCTGCAGAACCTGGCGTCACCGGTCGGCCACGTCACGGGCTCGCTCGACGAGCGCTCGATCCGACTCAAGGGACGGCTCGAGAATCCCGAGGAGTTCACGCATCTCGTGGTCGCCGAACGAAACGGCCAGCTCATTCGTCTTGGCCAGGTCGCGGAGATCAAAGACGGCACGATCGAGCCGCGCACGCTCGGGCTCTATGAGAGCCGTGAAGCGGTCGGCATCGACGTCAAGAAGTCGAAGGGCTACAGCACGACCGATGTTGCCAGTCGATTGATCACGCGCGTGGACGAGATCAAGAAGCGACTGCCGCCGGGCACGACGATCGAGGTCGTCAAGAACTCCGGCGTTCGCGTCGACCACGCCGTTCACAACGTTCAGGAAGCGCTGATCGAGGGCGCCATCCTCACGGTGCTCGTCGTATTCCTGTTCCTGAACTCGTGGCGCTCGACGGTGATCACTGGGCTCGCGTTGCCGGTGTCCGTTCTTGCCTCCTTCATCGCCGTCTGGGTGCTCGGGTTCAAGCTCGAGACGATGTCGCTCCTCGGACTCTCGCTCGCGATCGGTATTCTGATCGACGACGCCATCGTCGTCCGCGAGAACATCGTTAGGCACGTGGAGATGGGGAAGGATCACTACACGGCGTCTCGCGAGGGCACCGACGAGATCGGTCTCGCCGTGGCGGCGACGACCTTCTCGATTCTCGCTGTATTCGTGCCCATCGGCTTCATGCCCGGTATCGGCGGACAGTGGTTCAAGCCATTTGCATTGACGATCGCGTGCTCGGTGCTCGTGTCGCTGTTCGTGTCGTTCTCACTCGATCCGATGCTCTCGGCATACTGGGCGGATCCGCATCGACCGGAGCACGAGAAGTGGTGGATCACGAAGCAGCTCGATCGCTTCAATCACTGGTTCAATCGGCAGGCGCAGAACTACAGGACGATCATTGCATGGGCGCTGGATCATCGTGCGGCGATGATCACGATCGCCAGCGGCGCGTTCTTCTCGGCCTTCGTACTGCCGTCCAAGGGTCTCACGGGACTCGCGGGGGCCATCGCCGGCGTCGCGATCGTCGCGTATGCCTTCAGCAAAGAAGGCCTGGAGTGGTGGGGACGCACCCTGATGGCGCTCGGCGGAGTCTTCGCCGGTGTCGTGCTCGTGAGCGTTGCCAATCCGGTTCGGACCGTTGGCGTTGGATTCTTCCCCGAGGATGACCGCGCCGAGATGACGATTGCGCTTGAGACACCGCCAGGCTCGAACCTCGAGTACACGCGGCTCAAGGCAGAGGAGGCCGCGCGGGTTGCGCGATCGCACAAGGAAGTTCTCTACACGTATACGACGTTAGGCAACGGCGCGACCGGCACCGTCGACGAGGGGAACATCTACGTTCGTCTCGTGCCGAAGGACAAACGCTCCATCAGTGCCGAACAGTTCGCCAACGTTCTACGCGCCGAAACGAAGCGCGTCGCAGGCGTGACGCTGTCCGTGTTCACGAGCGACTTCGGTGGTGGACGCAAGCAGTTGCAGATGCAGCTTCGCGGCAACGACCTCGTCGCGTTGAACCAGGCGGCGGAGATGGTGCGCGAGGAGGTGCGAAGGGTTCCGGGCGCCGTCGACATCGGCCTCTCGACCAAGGGACAGAAACCCGAGCTCAACGTCGAATTGAATCGCGGCGTCGCTGGCAGCATGGGCATCACCGTCGGCGAAGTCGCGCAGGCGTTGCGCCCTGCGTTCGCGGGCCTCAAGTCTGGCGATTGGGTGGACCCGAGCGGTGAGACGCGCGACGTGGAAGTTCGACTCTCGCCCGAGTCACGTCGGCGAGCGTCCGACCTCGCGGCGCTGCCACTCGTCGTCGCCGGACCGAATGGGCTGCCGAGTACTCTGCCACTCGGCCAGGTGGCGACGATTCGCGAGAGCACGGGTCCCGCGATCATCGACCACCTCGATCGCGAGCTTGTCGTTACCGTCGAGGCAAACACGTCGGGCCGCGCGTCGGGCGACGTATCCGCCGATATCGAATCGCGCATCAAGAAGCTGACCTTGCCGCCCGGCGTGCGCTACACGTTGGGCGGTGAGTCGAAGGATCAGAACGAGGTGTTCGGGCAGATCTTCTTTGCGCTCGGCGTCGCGTTGATGTTGATGTACCTGATCCTCGTCGTGCAGTTCGGATCGTTCCTCGACCCGGTCGCGATCATGATCTCGCTGCCGCTCTCGTTGATCGGTGTGATGGTGTCCCTGGCGATCACCGGCAACACCATCAACATCATGACCCTCATCGGGGTGATGATGCTCATGGGAATCGTGGCGAAGAACGCGATTCTGCTGATCGATTTCGCGAAGTGGGCGCGTGAAAAGGACGGCAAACCCCTTCGTGAGGCGCTCATCGAGGCGGGCGCGATCCGGTTGCGTCCGATTCTCATGACGACGTTCGCGCTGATCGCCGGCATGATTCCCGTGGCACTCGGTCGTGGCGAGGGCGCGCAGTTCCGCGCTCCGCTCGGAATCGCGGTTATCGGCGGCGTGATCACGTCGACGTTTCTGACGCTGCTCGTGATTCCGACGGGCTACGAGATCCTCGACGAGTGGCGTCGGGCATTTGCCCGGTTGACTGGGTATCGGCCGCGTCAGATGACGGCAGAGCACCCGGTGCCGGCGATGGGAGACTGATGGCTGCGCGCCGGCCCCTGTACGCGTCAGGCGCGAAAGTGTACGCTTTGGGATGCTCGTGTATCTCAATGGCCAATACGGTCCCGCGGGTGAGGCGACGGTCTCGGCGCTCGATCGCGGATTCATCTTCGGCGACGGCGTTTACGAAGTGTGGCGGGTGGTGCGCGGCCAACTGTTCGAGGCGGCGCGCCATCAGGCCCGTCTGGAGCGAGGGTTACGCGAGTTGCGGATCGCGCGTCCCGCAGACGGATCGCTAGAGCGCATCACGGCGATCGCCGCACGGCTGTTGAAGGAGAACAGACTCACCGACGGGGACGCGACTCTGTACGTCGAGATCACCAGAGGGACGGCACCACGAACGCACTACTTCCCCCCGGCCGCCACGGCGCCGACGCTGCTCGTGACGGCGAACACGTTCACGCCGAGCGACGCGCGGTTCACGGGGACGCGCGTCATCACTCAACCGGACGTGCGGTGGCTACGGTGCGACCTCAAGACCGTCCAGCTCCTGCCTAACGTCTTGGCTCGTCAGGTGGCAACGGAGGCTGGCGCGAGCGAGGCGATCTTCGTGCGAGACGGAAACATCACCGAAGGAACGCACACAACCGTATTTGCCGTCGTCGACGGTGTGCTCCGGACGCATCCGGCGAGTCATCTCGTGCTGCCCGGTGTGACTCGCGACGTCGTGATCGAGCTCGCGCCTGACGCTGGGATCCGAGTGGACGAAAAGCCGATCGGCGTCGAGGAGCTTTCGCGTGCGACTGAACTGTTCCTCACCGGCACGACGACCGATGTAACGCCAGTCATCTCCGTAGACGGCCGACCGATTGGGGACGGGTCGCCGGGACCGATTGCGCGTGCCTTGCTCGAACGATTGCTGGAGCGGATGGGCATGCGCGCCGCGGCGTTCGCGACGTCACGGGATTGAGGGCAGGGGGCATTCTGCTTTCCACGCTGCTCATCGTGATCCCGCGTGCGGGTGACTCGCTCACCGCGCTGCAGCGGCTGTGGGCGTACATAACGCTGGGCGCGACCGGGATCGTGACGGAAGAGGCCGCGCCCCTCGTCGGCGGTCTGATGGCGCACGATGGGCATCTGAAGCTCGTCGCGGTGGGTCTCTGGATCACCGGTGGCACCTGGGTGGCGGACATCCTCTTGTACTACCTGGGCCGTTGGCGGGGCGACTGGGTGCGCCAGCGTTGGCCAAAGCTGCGGGAATTCATGCTGCGCGTGTTCAGTCTGGTGCGTCGCCATCCATGGCGCTGCTCGATGGCCGTTCGATACGCGTACGGCTTGCGCCTAACATTGCCGCTGGCATGTGGTGCGGCGCGCGTGCCCTTCTGGCTCTACCTGATCGGGAGCGGGATCAGCGCGCTGTCGTGGGCGTTCCTGTTCACGTTCGCCGGTTGGGGCTTCGGAGAAGCAGCGCTTCGCATCCTCGGGCACGTGCGACGTTACGAAGTGAAGATCGCGCTCGGCATCGTCGTCGCCGTGATCATCATGTTCTATCTGATGCGCAAGCGACACGTCGGTGAGGAGGTCGTGGACGCGCTGGAGCGCGAAAGGACTGTCCGGTAGACCCTGGATGGCCGCTCGTCAGTCGTGTCGTGCGGCGGATTCCTGCAGCAATTCCCAGGCTCGCCTAACGTGCCTCTCTTCCGTTCGGATATTCCCGACCGCGAGACGCAGTACATACCGCCCATCGAGCTTCGTGTGCGAGAGAAACACTTCGCCGCTCGCGTTGACCCGCTCGAGGATCCGCGCATTTCGGTCATTTAGCACTTCCTCATGAATACCGGCCGGGGCATATCGGAAACAGACGAGCGAGAACGGCACCGGCGCCACGACTTCCCACTCCGTCTCGGCGCGCACCCAGTCGGCAAATTCACGTGCAAGGGCGCAGTGCGTGCGTATGCGCGCCGCGAGGCCGGCGGTGCCAAAGCCACGAATCACCATCCAGAGCTTGAGCGCGCGGAAGCGGCGGCCGAGCTGAACGCCATAGTTCATGAAGTCGACGACCGACTCGCGCTCGGGCGTGACCAGATACTCGTGCACCAGCGAGAACGCGCGCTCGAGGACGTCGGGCCGCGTCGTGAAGAAGGCCGAGCAATCGAATGGCGTAAAGAGCCACTTGTGAGGATTCACCACGAGCGAATCCGCGTGCTCGACGCCGGTAAGAATGCTGCGCATCTCGGGAACGATCGCGGCAATGCCCCCATAGGCGCCGTCCACGTGCAGCCAGATCTTCTCACGCCGACAGATCTCGGCGATGTGCGGAACGGGATCGATACTCGTCGTGCTCGTCGTGCCCACGGTCGCGACGCAGGCGAGCGGGAGGAAGCCGCACGCGTTGTCGTCGGCGATCGCCGCGGCGAGGGCGCCGGGGCGCATCTGGTAGTCGGCGTCGACGTCGATATGGACGACGTTATCGAGTCCGAAGCCTAACGCGAGCGCCGCCTTGTCGATCGACGAGTGAGCGTGCGTCGACGTGTAGATGCGAAGGCGCGGCAAGTCGGTGCGACCAGCCATGCCGCGCGCGCGGATGTCGAGCTCGGGCTTCGCCTCGCGCGCCGCGGCGAGGGCGAGCATGGACGAAATGGAGGCCGTGTCGTTCAGAAAACCGAACCATCCACCGGGCAGGCCGAGCATCTGGCGCAGCCAGTCGGTCGTGACCTGTTCGAGCTCCGTCGCGGCAGGCGACGTACGCCAGAGCATGGCCTTCACGTCGATCGCTGCGACGAGGAGTTCGCCGATGATTCCGGGTACGGACGAGGAGGTCGCGAAATAGCCGAAGAATCCCGGATGATTCCAATGCGTGATCCCCGGAACGATCTGCGACTCGAAATCGCGAAGGATCTCGCCTAACGGCTCGGCGAGCTCGGGCGGCGACGCTGGCAGCATCTCACGGATCTCACCCGGAACGGCACGTGACAAAACGCTCACGCGCTCGGGGTGATCCAGGTACTGCGCGATCCACTCGAGCGCGGCACGGCCGTGCGTCAGTAGCTCGGCCGTCGGGAGATCTCCGAGGTCCGACGCCGAATGGAGCAGCGGTTCCGTAGAGGACATGCCAGCGTTCCTTGCGATCGACGAATGGAAAATGTAGCGTCCGGCCACTCGATACCTTCGCGACTCCGCCTGCTCATGAGCGTGTCGCCTAGCGCCACCGGAACCACTTGAGGGCCAACCAGAGCGTCGCGATCGCCCACGCCAGCAACAACAGGATCTCCGGACCAACCACGGTCCATCCCTCGCCGCGCAGCATACTCGCTCGTAAGGCATTGTTCGTTGCGGTGAGCGGCAGCGCCTGAATCAATGGCTGGAACGCCTTCGGGAAATTCTCCGACGAGAAGAACACACCGGACAAGACCCACATCGGCATCATCGTCACATTCATCAGCCCAGACGCGCCTTCGATCGTTTGCGCGCGCGACGCGATCAAGAGACCGAGTCCGCCAAAGGCGAACACGCTAGCGAGAATAATGAGCGACAGCTGAATGAACGACCCGCGGACGGGCACGCCGAAAAACACCGCGGCAAAGTCGAGCAGCACGATGACCTCGGCAACGAGCAGCACGAGCCGCGAAATCAGATACGCCAACAGATACTCCACCCGCGACATCGGTGTCGCGACGAGGCGTTTGAGCAACTTCTTACGGCGCGCGTCGACGATGGTGAATCCAAGTCCCCAGATGCTGCTCCCCATGATGTTCATGCCGAGGAGGCCTGGAATGACGAAGTCGATGTAGCGGGAGCCACGTTCGCGCACGTGCGTCTCGCTCACGCCTACCGTGTTGGCGCGGCCATACCCACGCTGGATCGCGTTGTCGACGAGCAGCCGCGCGCTGCGAGCATCGGGTCGCGTTTCATCGAACTGATATTCCACCGTTCCGTCGGCGCGAGGGACAACGACGAGGGCGACGCGTCCGATGCGCAGCGCACCGGACGCGCTGTCGGCCGGGAGCTGCTCGACGGCGAGCCCCGAATCGGCGCGCGCGGCCGCTGTCACGCGTGTCGCCGCCGCCGACGGACCGACCACGGCGATATGCACGACTTCCGCGGGTCGGTTCCGAAACGCGATGCCGAGCCCGATCGCGAGGATGATCGGGAACGCGAATGTCCAGAACACGGCCTCCGGCTCCCGCAGATATTCCTTGAAGCGGACGGACGACAATTGCACGAGCGATGGCGAGATGCCAAAGCGCCGCGGGGTGGACGATGCGAATTCACTCATCGCGCAGCTGCCTCCCCGTCAGGTGGACGAACACGTCCTCGAGGGTCGCCGAGTGCGTGCGCAGTGCGGCGAGCTGGAGGTCGTGCCGCGTCAGCTCGGCCAACAGCGCCGGCACACTGCGATGGAGCTCGCTCGAGCGCAGCTCCCACGCGTTGCCGTTGTTCCCGGCGCCGGAGCGCCGCACGCCGCGGACGCCGTCCATCGCGCGCAGCGTCTGTTCGTTCAGGTCGCCGCCGTCGTGAACGAGCACGAACTCGACCACGTGGTCGGCGCCTAACGACGATATCAGCTCACGAGGTGTGCCAAGCGCGATCACGCGGCCGTGATCGACGATCGCCACGCGATCGCAGAGGCGCTCCGCTTCGTCCATGTAGTGCGTCGTGAGCAGAATCGAGCGACCCATCGACTTGAATTCCTCTACCAATTCCCAGATCTGGCGACGCGACTGCGGATCGAGTCCGGTCGTCGGCTCGTCGAGGAATAGCAGGTCCGGATCGCCCACGATCGCGCATGCCAGCGCGAGCCGCTGCTTCTGTCCACCCGAGAGCTTGCCGACCCGACCGTCGCGCTTTTCGTCGAGCTGCACGAGCCGAATCACATCATCGACCGCACGACCGCGTTGGTAGAAGCTGCGAAAGAGCTCGAGCGTTTCGGCGACAGTCAGCTTCTCCGCCAGCTGTGTCTCCTGGAGTTGGATGCCAAGTCGCTCGCGGAGCTCGCGCTCGTCGCTCGACCACCGGCGGCCGAGCACGACGACCTCCCCTTCGTCTGGCGCGGTAAGCCCCTCGCAGATCTCGACGGTCGTCGTCTTACCGGCACCGTTAGGCCCGAGCAGCCCGAAGCACTCGCCGGTGGCGATCTCGAGATCGAGTCCGTCCACGGCGACGACGTCGTCGTAGCGCTTGCGCAGCCCCCGCACCGACACCGCCAGTGAATTGCTCATGGCGTGACGCGCGTCCCCTGCGCGTAGCGCAACACGTCGTAGAGATAGTGCACACCGAAACCGACATTCTCCACCGAGAGGCGTTCGTCGTTGCCGTGCACACCGCGTTGTGCATCGGTGGTTTCGACCTTGAACGGATCGAAGCCATACGTCACGATACCGAGCTTCCGATACGTCGGCCGATCGGTCGCGCCGGTGAGCATGGGTGTCGTCACGAAGGCGTTCGGATCGCGATCGTGCGCGGCACGCTCGATCGCATGGAAGAATTCCGTTTCGATTGGACTCTCGAGGGCTGGCTTGGGCGCGAGCTCAGGCTCGAAGTGTACCGCCGTGTCGGCGACGACACCCTGCAGTGTGGCGAGAAATTCGTCTGGGTCCGCGTCGGGCAGAAGCCGAACGTCGAGGTCCGCGGACGCCTCGGCCGGAATGACATTCGTCTTGTTAGAGCCCTTGAGTCCCGTGAGCGAGATCGTATTGCGAAGGATCGCGTTCCAGTACACGTCGCTGAGAATCCAGGAGCGCGCCGCTGGATCATTCAACGCTACGCGGACGTTCGACAGCCATTGTTTCTGCTCGCCGGAATAGCTTCGCGAGATGTCGCGGAAGTATTTGTCGACGCCAGGCGTGACGTGCAATGGCGTTTCGTACTTGGCAATCCGATCGAGCGCCGCAACGAGACGCGGCACCGGATTCTTGCTCGTCGGACGTGATCCGTGGGACGGCGTTCCGTGCACGGTCACGTGCTGCCAGAAGGTCCGCTTCTCGGCGATGCCGACACCATAGTACGCAAGCTTTCCGTTCTCGAACTTGTTGTCTCCGCCCTCGGTGATGAGGTATTCCACATCCTTTAGAACGTCGGCGTGCCGATTGACGAAGGTCTCCGCGCCGAGGCCGTCCAACTCCTCGTCGGAGTTGGCGATGAAGACGATGTCGCGATTGAGCGGCACACCGCTGCGCTTGAGCGCGATCATCGCCATGAGGTGGATAATCCCCTCCCCCTTCATGTCTAGCGCGCCGCGTCCCCACACGTAACCGTCCTTGATCCTGCCGGAAAAAGGGTCGACGCTCCAGTAGCGGGGATCGGACGGAACGACATCCATATGGTGGACGAGCGCAATGGCTTTCTTCGTTCCGTTGCCCTTGAGCCGAGCGTAGAGGTTTGCGCGGCCGGCTGGCTTGAGCTCGGCCGTGTCGAGAATCTCCGCAGGGATTCCTTCACGATCGAGGATGCGCTTCAGATAGAGCGCCGTCTGGAGCTCGTTGCCCGGAGGATTGGTCGTGTTGATTCGGATGTAGTCGGCGAGAACCTCCACCGTTTCCTCGCGCAAACGATTCCAATCGATCGAGGCAGACTGCTGCGCGTAGATGAGCGAAGGCATTACCGGAATGAAAGCCGTGGCGACAAGTGCGGCACGGCGAAGAGTAAAGCGCAAGGCAGGCATCAGTTTGGTGAGGGATTGAGACGGAGGCTACCGAAGAGACCGCCGGTGGGCTTCGACGGTCGCGCGACTCGGCCCTAATCGAAAGGACGGCACGGGAGAGCGCAACTCGGGGGTTCCGGTGCAGCCGGTGGACACGTTGCTATGCACATCACCGGAAGCTGCTAGGTCATCGGACGTATGGGTCGTGCGATTAGGTCCGGACATTGTCGGGCCTAACGGCAACCCGTCGTTAGGTGTCCACCGACCACCTGTCGCACGGAGAATCCCCATACCACATCGCCAACGCGCGTACGATGTTCGACCTCTTCTATCCTGGAGTCCTTCCCGGGAGCACGAAGCAGGTGCAGTTGGCCGGCAGCGCCGCGACCGAGCTAGTGACTTCATTGGTCAATGCGCTCGCGTATCAGGCGATCGGTGTAAACGATCTGCTCGCAAGGACACACGGGCACATCCTTTTCGATAACTCGAAAACGACCTATAGCAGCGCCCTTCCGGCGCTGATTCCCGATGCTGCCTATGGTGGGGTCAATGCGGGTATCAGGGCGATATCCGGCGACGCCGGACGTGGTTGCCTGGCTCGAGCACAACTACGAGCCAACGGGCAACCTACAGATCCCGATGCTGACGGTGCACAAAACTCGCGACCGGCTCGTGCCCTTCCGTCACGAGGCGGAATACCAGGCCCGCGTTGAGCCGGTTCTGGAACGGAATGACGCAGAGCGGGTGGGAAAGTGGTGGTTGTCGGCCGAAACCCGATGTTGGTTAAGGTCGTACGCTCAGTCGCCGCAACTCCCATCCGCTCATGTCTATATTCCTCGCCGCGATCGCCGTCAGCTCCGTCGCCCTCCAGGTTCCACAGGCGCAAAAGAAGGACAGCCTCAAGAGAGACAGCGCAGGGGGCGCAATCTCGATCACGAGCGGCAGCGGTCCGAATCGCCGCGGCGATACGATTACGGTAGTGAAGGACAGCACCGATTCAGTGATCGTTGGCGAGCAGCAACGCAGGAGCCACAACTACTCTCGCCGCCTTCCCGTGACAGCCAGGGTCCTTGCGACGGCTTTCAAGGATCAGACTGCGCGTGACCTCCTCGCACGCGCGCGCATCTCGCGGCTGTCGCAGGACTCGGCGCTCCTGAGCTACGACGCCACCGCGTACCAGCGCATTTCGGCAGGGATGGGCTTTTCGAGAATCGGACGCGACCGTCTGATTTTTCGAACTGAGAATGTCTCGCGAGTCAGGTGGCAGCGCGGAATCGGGGCGTGGGTCGATGTAAAAGGCCAGCGAACGGCGATCCCGATCGCGCCGAAAGAGGCGCAGGACGAAGCGCAGGAAGACATGGCCGAGGAAGCCGACATGGCGGCCATTCCCTACTATCCGGGATACGAGGCGCTCTGGGTAATGGGCGAGGCGGCGCGAACGAGCGTCGACGAACGTGAGTTCGTGCACCCCCTCGCTAAGGGGTCGGAGGCGTACTACCAGTATGAAAGCGGCGACTCGATCGAGATTCGCCTTCCGGACAAGTCGAGCGTCAAACTGCGAGAGCTGCGGGTTCGGCCGCGCGAGCCCAAGTGGAATCTCGTGGTCGGGTCGTTCTGGTTCGATACGAAGAGCGGGCAACTCGTGCGCGCAGCGTATCGTTTCGCGGCGCCGATCGACATCTGGGAAGTAGCGAAGCAGGACGACCCCCACTCAACGGACGACGTTCCGCGATGGGTGATGCCGATGATCTCGCCGATGCACGGGCAGATCAGCGCTGTGGCGATCGAGTACGGATTGTACGAGGGGCACTTCTGGCTACCGCGACTGCGCGCTGCCGAGGGCAGTGCCCAGGTGTCGTTCATGCGCGTGCCGTTCAAGATGGAGCAGAGTTTCAAGTACGCGTCGGTGAACGCCGCTGAAAGCCTCCCGGGACCCGTCGTCGTGGCGAATCAGTTGAGGCTCGACACGCTTCCTGACTCCGTGGCGAATCACATGCGCGATTCGCTGCGCGAATTGCGGCACGCGCGTCGTGACTCGGTGAGGGAGGGCCTTCTGAAGGCGCCTCCAAGCCAGTGCGACACGAGCGCCTATCGGATCGTCAGACACTCCGAAGGGTGGCGAAATGGCGTCCAGCTCCAGACGGCCTATCGCGTGCCCTGCGACGTGAAAAAGCTCGCCAACTCTCCTGATCTTCCCGGATCGATCTTCGATCCGGGTGAAGAGGTGTTCGGTGCCAAGGAGCGCGATGCGCTCATCGCCGAGGCGCTTTCCCTCGGAGCGCAGCCGCCATTTCTCCTGGGCTCGGGTCGCTTGCCGCCACCGACGTTGAAATGGGGAGCGCAGTACATGCGATACAATCGCGTGGAAGGCTTCTCCATCGGCGGCGAGGCAGAGCAGCAACTCGGTGGTGGCTACAACGCGCGCGCGCTGGGCCGCATCGGCCTCGCCGACGTCCAGCCTAACGTCGAGCTGTCCGTCGAGCGAACCAATCTCGAGAAGACGTACTCACTGACTGGCTACAATCGGCTCGTCGCCGCGAACGATTGGGGAAATCCACTTTCATTCGGCAGCTCGGTGTCGGCGCTGCTCTTTGGGCGCGACGAAGGATTCTACTATCGCACGACGGGTGTCGAGCTCACGCGTACGCGCGATCCGCGCAGCGACGGCGCGCACATCGACTGGCGTCTATTCTTCGAGAACGAGCGTACCGCCAAGCAGAAGACGGATTTCTCGCTCGGCCCCTCGTTCATTCCGAACATCGTCGCCGAGAACGAGCAATATGTTGGCACAGGCCTGCGCGTGAATCACACCACTGGCCTGGATCCCCGTGGATTGCGGCTCCTGACGGATGTGAGGCTGGAAGCGGCGACGGCGGTCTCGAGGAGCGATACGCTCTGGAATCGTTACGCGCGCGGCGGGGCGGACTTCACGCTCTCGCACGGACTACCCAAGCAGTTGCTCGGCGCCGTTACGCTTTCCGGCGGAACGAGCGTCGGCACGGTGCCGACCCAGCGCCTCTGGTACCTGGGCGGTGCGCAAACGGTGCGCGGCCAGCGCCCGGATACGGCGCAGAGCGGCAATGCTTATTGGTTGACGCGCACCGAGCTGGCGTACGACGCAGGGGGCTTCCGTCCGTCGCTGTTCGGCGACATCGGCTGGACGGGCGACCGAACGCTCCTCTACAAGAACGAAATCGGGCGGCCGATGAGCGGCGTCGGACTCGGCTCTTCGTTCATGGATGGGCTATTCCGCTTCGACGTCGCGCGCGGTCTCTATCCCCAGAAGCGTATTCGCGTCGACATGTACGTCGAAGCTCGCTTCTGATCGTCATTTGGAGTCGCCGTCGGTAAGCTGCGCCTGACGAAGGAGCGCGAGGAGCGCGTCCTCGTCGAACGCGCTCCAATTGTCGGGGATCGGCACGAGCCGCCGGCGATCGTTGCCAGCCTGGAATGCAAGCCACCCATGTTGGAGCGCGGAGGGAATGAGCAGGCGGACCTCGCGTCGCTCCTTCCTGGATCCGTCGCCCGTCTCAGCGATGGGATACTCCCCACTCATGCGGCGCTCGACGACAGAAGGATAGACCTCCCAAACGTCCCACGACTTCCCATCCCCGTCCTTGATCTTCCGATGCGTCATTGGGTGCGTGAAAGGATCGCTGTCTGACCCCGGCACGCTAATGAAAGAGTCGTTCCACTCTGGTCAAATCGATGAGTCTGACTGGCCTTCGGAAGGCGTGAATTACTCGGAGCGCAACGCGACCGCGGGATCAGCGCGACTCGCCTGAATGGCCGGAACCCACGCTGCAGCGACTCCCGTGATCGCGAGCAGCATCGGAATCGTGACGAACGTCACCGGGTCCGCGGGCGCGACGTGGTACAGAAGCGCACCGAGTCCGCGTGTCGCGACGAGCGCCGCCGAGATGCCGATGACGACGCCGACCGTGACGAGCCCGAGGCCGTGCCTAACGACCAGCCATCGCACCTGCCCGATCGGCGACCCGAGGGCGATGCGGATGCCCATCTCGCGCGTGCGGCGTCGCGCGACCTGAGCGAGTACACCGTAGACGCCAACCACGGCGAGCAAGAGCCCCACGCCGGCGAAGACGACGAGCATCGCCATGAGAAAACGCTCACGAGCGAGCGACGCGGCGCGTATCATCTCCATCGAGCGGACGTCGGCGACGGCGACATTGTGATCCATCTCGCCGAGGATGCGACGGATTGCCGGGGCGAGGCCGCTCGGATCACCGTTCGTCCGTGAGAGCAGCGACACCGCGGACTGGATCTCTTGCGCATACGGGATGTACGCCTCGATCAACGGCTCGGAGGAGAGGTCACGCTGGCGCTCGCCGGCGACGACGCCCACGATCGTCGACCACTCCGAGGAGTCGTTAGGTATCTTGTCGAAGGTGATGCGCTGGCCGACGGGGTCCTGGCCCTTGAAGTACTTCTGCGCGACCTGCTCGTTGATGATGAGCACGTGTGGCGCGCCCTGCCTGTCCGCCGCAGTGAAGATTCGGCCGCGGAGCAGCCGCACGTGCATGACGTGGAAGTAATCCGTCATCACGGAGCGATGCGTGATCTCCGTGTAGTACTCGCCCGCAGGGCGTCCGGCGATGGCGAAATCGCTCGTGTAGCCGGTACCAGCGAGAGGAGGCACCGTCGTCACCGCGGCGCCTTCGACGCCAGGGAGGGCCTTGACGCGCTCGACGAGTTGCTCGAAGAAGAGACGCTGTTGGGACGCCGAGTCGTACTTCGGTCCCGACAACGCGATCTGCATCGCGAGCACGCCGCGCGGATCGAAGCCGGGATCGACGCTGATCAGCTCGCGAAAGCTGCGCACGAGCAGCCCGGCGCCTAACGTCAACACGACGGCGAGCGCGACTTCGCCGACCACCAGCAACTCGGTCCAGCGGCGCATGCGGCGCGAATCGCCGCCGCGTCCTCCCTCCTTCAGCGATTCCGCGGGACTGCGACGACCCATCCAGAGCGCGGGCGCCGTACCAAAGAGAATACCGCTTCCGAGCACGATGAGGACAACGTAGCCGAGCACGGTCCAGTCGACCGCGAAGTGCGATGAGCGGAGCATGCCACCCGGCAGCAGCGCCTCGAGCACACGGATGCCGACGACACCGAGTGCGACGCCGGCAACGCCGCCGAGCGCCGAAAGCACAAGACTTTCGGTGAGTGCCTGCTTCGCGAGACGCCGTCGACCGGCGCCGAGCGTCAGGCGGAGCGCCGCCTCACGCTCGCGGCCCGCGGCTCGAACGAGAAGCAGGTTGCCGACATTGGCGCAGGCAATGAGCAGTAGCAGCGCGACGGAGGCGAGCAGCACGAGCAGCGGCAGCTGCGTGTCGCCGACGAGAAAGCGGTGCAGCGGTGTGAGGCCCGCGCCCATGTACTTATTGGTCTCCGGGTACTGCAACTTGAGACGGCTCGCGACCGTCTGAAGCTGCGCGTCGGCAGTCTCGAAGGAGGCGCCGGGAGCGAGCCGCGCGATCGCGCGCACGAAATGAGCACGCCGGAAAAAGATCTTTCTCCGGAGCTCGGGCTTCCACGCCATCGGCTGCCAGATGTCGACGCCCTCGACTGGAAGGGCGAATCCCGCCGGAGCTACGCCGACGATCTCGGTCGGCTGGCCATCGATGCGAATGCTGCGGCCAATGACGTGCCCGTCGGCACCGAAGCGCTCGCGCCAGAAACGATCCGAGATCACCGCAGTGTGCGCGACGCCGCTCGCGGACCAGGTCTCATCAGCCGTGAGCGCGCGGCCGAGCTGCACACGGACACCGAGCAGATCGAAGAAGTTGCCGCTGACACCCGCAGCTTTGAGAATCTGCGGCGTGCCTTCACCGGTCAGCGTCGCCTGCCCGGCGCCCTGGAAATAGAGCGCGACGTCTGCGAACGCGCGAACCTGATCTTTCCAGTCGAATGCGTTCGCAGGCGCGCAGAGCTGTTCGTGCCAGCCCTTCTCGGGATTCTCTTCCCACAGCATAACGAGACGGCCCGGGCTGGCGAAGGGTAGCGGCTTGAGGATCTCCGCATTGACGGCCGAAAAGATGGTGGTGTTGGCGCCGATGCCCAGGGCAAGGGTGATGATTGCCGCACCCGCAAGCACCGGCGCGCGTCGCAGCGTTCGCAGCGCATAACGAGTGTCGGCGATCAGCTCCTCGAGCCAGCGGCCGCGAACGTCCCGGTGCGCTTCCTTGGTCGGCTGGACGCCACCGAAGTCGCGCAGCGCGCGTCGGCGCGCCTCGGCTGGAGGCATCCCGCTTCGCAGATTCTGCTCGGTTTCCATCTCGATGTGAAAGCGGAGCTCTTCGTCCAGCTCGCGTTCGGCGGCGCCGCGGCGGAAGAGCGCACGGAGGCG
The DNA here is from genome assembly GCA_036496605.1 of Gemmatimonadaceae bacterium. Lineage (NCBI taxonomy): Bacteria > Pseudomonadati > Gemmatimonadota > Gemmatimonadia > Gemmatimonadales > Gemmatimonadaceae > Gemmatimonadaceae bacterium. Next base: position 71,924 of record DASXKV010000022.1, read on the forward strand.
GGCGCGCAGCCCTTTGACGGTTGCCATCGGATCGCCCTCAGCTGACCTGTAGAATGAGCTCGACCGCCTCGACGTACCGCCGCCAGCTTGCGGCTTCGTCGCCAACGGCGCGGCGACCGGCGCGCGTGAGGTTGTAGTACTTCGCGCGGCGGTTGTTCTCGGTGGTGTGCCACTCGCTTTCGATCCAGCCCTTCTGCTCGAGGCGCTGGAGGGCGGGGTAGAGCGAGCCTTGATTGACGTCGAGCACTCCACGCGAGAACTGCTGGATGCGCTGGCTGATGCCCCAGCCATGCATTGGCGCGAGGGTCAGCGTCTTGAGGACGAGCAGGTCGAGGGTGCCGCGGAGGACGTCGGCGGCAGAGGGAGCGGCGGCCACGGGGCTAGGGGGCTAGGTGTTCACTGAAGCCAGCTTCTCTAGGCTTCCGACAGAAGCTCATCGACGTCCTGTCGGAAGTCAAGAGGAGAGAAGGGACATCCCGTCTCGGGAATTCCGAGCCCACATTGCGCGAGCGATCCTGGATGCGTAGATCCTCAACCTCGTGGGAATCCCGGTCATCCCAACGATGCAGCGAATCGGACGGCTTCTTCGATTCTGGTTCACCTTCGACTCGCCGGTGTCGCGCGGCCAATACGTGCGACACGGGCTGGTGTTGATGCTCGTCAAGTACGTCGTCGACGCGGCGCTGATCTGGCTCGTCGCGCACGTGATGTGGACACCGCTGGATTACTTAACGACGGGCGCGATGTTTCAGCGGTCCACGCTCGCGGTTGCACCGAAGCCACTGCTCTCATTGCTCGCGATCTGGACGCTGCCGTTTCTCTGGATCGGCCTAACGATGAGCATTCGCCGTGCGCTCGATGCTGGCCATTCCGCCTGGCTCGCTTTTCTGTTTTTCATTCCGGTCGCGAACTACGCGCTGATGGCGTTCCTGAGTGCAAGGCCGAGGAACCATTCACGCGATATGGAGCGCATCACTCGGCCGGGCCAGTCGCGGCTTCCGACCGCGCTACTATCGATCGCGATCGGTATCGGTCTCGATATCGGCCTGATGCTCCTCAGCGTTTACGGGCTTCGCGAGTATGGCATTTCGCAGTTTCTCGGCACGCCCTTCGCCGTTTGTGCGGTGAGTGCCTACGTCTTCAACCGTCGTTATACGGCGACCAATGGTGAAACAATCGAGCTCGTGCTGCTCATACTCGCGGCGGCGGCCGGCGTGATGTTCACCTTTGGATTCGAGGGCGCCATCTGCCTGCTGATGGCGTCGCCGCTCGCGATCGGGATCGGATTGCTGGGCGGTACCGTCGGGCGCGCAATCGCACGGCACGACTCCGGGCGTCCGACGCACGCGTTGCTGGCGCTGATCTTGTTCCCGGCGGCGCACCCACTGCTCGAGCCGGGCGGCCCCGCGATACTGCACGAGGTGCGCTCGGCGATCGAGATCGACGCGCCACCGGAGATCGTCTGGTCGCGCGTGATTGCTTTTCCTGAGCTGCCGGAGCCATCTGCGCTCGTTAGGCACATGGGAATTGCGTATCCTCAACGGGCGCACATCGACGGCGCCGGGGTCGGCGCGACGCGCTACTGCGAGTTCTCGACCGGCGCCTTTGTCGAACCGATCACTGTTTGGGATCCGGGGCGGCGCCTCTCCTTCGACGTCGCGCGACAACCGCCGCCGCTTCGCGAGTGGAGTCCATACGCCAACGTGCTACCGCCACACCTCGACGGCTTCTTCCGCGCTCGGCGCGGCGAGTTCCGGTTCGTTCGCCTAACGGGTAACCGGACGCGCCTCGAGGGAAGTACCTGGTACGAGCTGCGCATCTATCCCGAAGCGTACTGGTCGATCTTCGCCGACGTGATCGTGGGGCAGATTCATCGGCGAGTTCTGGAGCATATCCAAGGGCTAGGGGCCAGGAACTAATGGCTCCGGGCTCGCGCGCTCACAACTGTCCCACCTGTGCGCCCCATTGCTCGATCTGAGCGCAATAGCTTGCGTCGTCATAGCGTGACGGTAGGAACCATTTCGCGTAGTCGGGCAGCTTGGCACCAGTGAGATGTGCGGCGAGGAGATCGGCGCCCGCGTGCGAAGCCATGATCCCGAACCCCGAGAGCGCGCCCAACACGTACATGCCCTCGACGGCGAGTGGGCCAACGAGTGGACGATTCTCGCGGCTCTTACAGTAGAATCCGCCGTCGACGAGGCCTTGCGCGGCCATACCGAAGTAGGCCGACATGCCAGGCATCATTCGCGCGCTACCTCGGAGCGTAGCCTCGCCGTAGGTGGGATCGAACCGAGGCGGCCAGGTATACGAACGCGGCTCGATGTCGTACGTCCAGATGAAGTAAACCTCATCGCCATGCGGACCGTCGATGGGCCGAATGTGCACGCCACCGGGAAAGGGCGAGAGCAACCGGAGCGCGTTCTCGGTACGCATGATCGTAATGCGCTCGGCAGCCGTCCACGGCAGAACGACGGGATCGTTCCAGATCAGAAAGGGAAGACTGCGCGCGACGACGCCGCGCGTGTCGCGGAAAGTGAGCTTCGCGTGCAGCTCGTGAAAGAGCGGCAGCTCGAGATCGAGCAAGCGGAGGAGATCCGGCAGTCCGGGGCCCGCGGCGATCGCGACGCGATTCGTTGCGAGGGTTGCGCCAGACGCGAGCCGGACACCGCGCACGCGGCCGCCCTCGGTCGCGAAGCTAGTCACGCGATCGCGCACGAAGGTGACACCGGCAACCGCCGCGCGCTTGAGCATCCAGTCGCCTAACGCGATGGCATTCATCCATCCCGCGCGGCGCACATGGAGCGCCGTCTTCACGTTCGGGGCGAGACCGGGGAAAGCACGACGGGCGGCGTCACGAGGAAGGAGGTCGGCGCCAGTTGGCTGCGTGGTGTACCCCTCGGCTGGCGCGGGCTGATAGTCCGCGGCCTTCCCGATGTGTTCCCGCAATTCGCCCATGCCGAACGCGGAGACCAATCGCGCCGTCGCGCGCAGTCGGTCGGCGCCTTCGTCTTCCGCGGTGACGAAGACATAACCGCGCCGATTCAGTCGATACGCGTTCGCGCTCTCCTCGGCGATCTCTTCGAGGATATCGATGCTGCGCGTCATGTATTGCAGCATTGTCGAATCGGGGCCTGGCCACCAGTTGCGATAGGCCTGCGTGCCCTTGTCGCTCGTGAGCGTCAGCGGCTCGCGCTCGTCGATGAGAACGACTCGGCGGACGCCGTGTCGAACCGCGAGATGATACGCGGCGGCGATGCCGGCGATGCCGGCACCGACGATGACCACTTCGGCGCTTTCAGGCATTTGTACGTTTCGCCGGTTTGCGCCGCGATGCTTGAAAGATGGCGATCCACTTCTCGGCGGACACGCTCGCGATCAGCTCACCGATCACATCGAGCGGGAGGTCGTCGGCCGCGCGAAAGTGGACGCACGATTTTCCCATGTCGAGCTTCCTGCCTGACTCCGCGAATGCGGCACGCAGCCGCCGTTGGTGATCCTTATCGGCGTACACCGACATGAGATAGAGCGAGTTGTAATTCTTCTGCGCCGCAAGCGCGACATACCAGAGTGCCTGCTTGTTCGGCATTGCGAAATGAGCCGTGGGAACGCCGTACACGAGCATGCCGGCTCCGATCGATTCCTCGTACCCGTTAGGCAGGTTCTGCAGGATCACTGCACGCACCGTCGCGAGCGCGGTGCGTCGATCGGCGGGCTGCTGCGCAAGGTACTCCTCGGGAGTCGTCGCGGTTGAGCGCATGGGCGGATGGTGGTTGGAGTTCAGTCTGGCATGGTCGGCGCCTGGCGTGCTCGGCGCCGTCGATGCCGATGCTCCCAGAGGAAGCCAAGCGTCCAGCCTATGGCGAATCCGACGAGCGCACCAACGGCGGCTGCCTTGACAACGACCCACATGAACGCGAGCAGGCCGTGCGCCGGATCGAGACGCCTAACGCCGCGGACGATGAGCAGCCAGTACCGCGCGCCACGCATGAACGCCGCGAGGATTCCGGCGCCGATCGTGAAACCCGCCGTGAAATCGTCGCGGCGGCCGCGATAGTACGACTCTGGGCGCCGTGGACGCGATGAGAAGAGTGCCATCGAAAGGACCGCATGGGGCCGCTCGGTCGGACCACAAAATGCACAGGTCGGTCGCGAATGCCACATGAAGGAGAAAACGATGTCCACGAACGAGCGGGCGGAAGGGGATTATTCGCTGACGGAGCCCGAAAGCGGGCCAGCGGGTGAAGGCTCGCGTCCACACGTCAAACGCGACGCCGAGACGGTCGGCGAGAGCGCCGGCGGATTCCTGGGCGCAACCGGTGGAATGGCGGTCGGCGCAATCGGTGGCCCGGTCGGTCTCGTGGTCGGTGGAATAGCGGGCGCCGTCGGTGGATGGTGGGCCGGTCGCCGTATCCTGGACGCCATGACCAAGGACGACGACGATGCGTTTCGTCGCCACTTTAACCAGGTAGGCCCAGCCGATCAACGCTACGACGACGTTCGCGCGGCGTACGCAGCCGGCCATCTCGCGGGACGAAATCCGGATTACGACGGCCGCTCGTTCGAGGAGGTCGAATCGGATCTGCGGTGCGGGTGGGGGACGGAGATCGTGCGCCACTGCGGCGAGTGGCCGGGCGTGCGCCGCTACGCGCAGGCGGCCTTCGATCGCGCGCGCAATGGTCCGCCGTCAGAGGTCGACGCCGACTGAGCGCGCGCTGAATTCCCAGAGGCGACTTCGCGCCGCGGCGTCGCGCGCCCGGCGCGGTGCCCGGATATAGCGGCCGCCTAACGTGAAACAGACCGGGGTGTCGGTCGGCGTGGATGCCGTGGTCGCGACGACGACTCGCTCGGCAGCCTCATTCGGTGACAGAAACAGCCCACGCCACAGTGGGCGGAGCCAACGCGCGCGCCACCACCAGCGTTCGCGCATCAGATCGGTCATCACAAGCCCAGGGTAAACGCAGACCGCCGAGACGCCAGTGTTCTCGAGCCGCTCCGCCAGCGACGCCGTGAACATGATGTTCGCGAGCTTCGATTGCAGATATGCGCGCGTGCCGTTGTAGTGGTGCTCGCTCTGAAGGTCGTCGAAGTCGATCTTGCCCCAACGCGCAAGCGACGACGAGATTGTGACCACTCGCGAAGGTGATCCCGCTCGCAGGCTCGGCAGCAGCAGATGCGTGAGCAGGAATGGAGCAAGATGGTTCACGGTGAGCGTCGCCTCGAGTCCGTCGCCGCTCAGCGTTCGGCGCAAATGCTGCACGCCGGCATTGTTGACGAGGAGCTGAATGCGCGGAAAGCGTGCGTTGATCTCCTCCGCCGCGGAGCGAATCGACGCGAAAGATGCGAGATCGCACGCGATCGTACTGTGGGCATCGCGGCCGACTGTGACCACAGTCGCGCCACGCCGCGCGAGCTCGGCGGCTGTTGCCTGGCCGATGCCGCGGCTCGCGCCCGTTACGAGGCACACATAGCTTGACGACGTCGCCGCGCGCGTCATACGCGTGAGAAACGCTCAATCATCGCGGAGAATTTAAGTGTCGAGTCTCGTTCGTCCGCTGGCGATCGCACTGTTACTCGGTAACGCGTTACTGGGCGTTGGGGCGGTGATGCATCCGATGCTTTCGGGTGATGCCGCAGCGCAGCTTGGTACGATCTCGGAAACGCCGCACTGGCGCGCCCTGCATCTGGCAATGCTCGCCGGATCGGGCCTCGTCATCGCCGGCGTGTGGGTTCGCCTGGTGACCGATGGTGCGACGTCGCCAGCGCTCGTTGCGGCGCTCGCTTTGATCACGGTTGGTGTTGCGATCAATGCGCTCGACGTTGCCTTCATGGCCGGTTCCGGAACACACATGGCCGCGCTATTCGCGAGCGGTCAGACTGAGATGCAGAGCGTGTTCGAGGGGACGCATCCGATCGGCTTGATGGCGGCGCGGTTCGGAAACTTCATCGTCGCGCTCGGCGCGCTCGTCTTGGGGGCGATCGAGTCCCGCGACGCGACGCGTCCCCAGTGGCTGGCGTGGCTGGCCTGGCTCGCGGCGGCGGGTGGTCTCGTCGGCGTTTTCTTCTTCGACGAGGCAAGCCGGCTCGCGCTCGCGGCGGTCGCGCTGCTCTCCGGGTGGGAGGTCGCGACGGCGGTGCGAGCGCTCCGGCCGGCGCCGGAGCGTGTGACTCGTTAGGCGTCGAGGTTGGCTTTGAATTTCTTCGCCGCGAAGATGCCAACGGCGGTACCGACCATGCTGAGGACGAACGCCGTGCCAGTGCCGACGACAGCGCCGGCGTACCAGCCGATCGTCCCGCCAATGAATGCGCCAAGGGAGTTGAGCATCACTATCAAGACGCTCGGAATTGCGGGGCGTTACAGCCGAGCGCGAGCTCGCAGCTGAGTCAGTCGTCGGTGCGGCACGCTTCGTTGCAGACGACGACACCCGCACAGCGCTGCTGGAAGTACTCGGCCGGGTGATCGCCGCGACCGAGGAGCTCGTGAAGCATCTCGTGCCTAACGGTCATCCCGTCTTCCACCTTCTCGCCGGCGAGAATGATCCAATGCACGCCATTCCACCAATAGCCGTCGTACTGGACGTTGTCGTAGACGAACGACGTCTGGTTCGGTACCAGGAACCAGGTGACGCGAGACATATTGCCCTGAAGTCCCGCGCATTGCTCCGTGGCCTTCCACCAGTCCGGGTATGTCGCGAGCGGCGTGAGCGACTCGGCGCCGGCGGGGAGGTCTGGCGGCGAGGGCGCGAGCAGGAGGTCGCGACAGCCGGCGGCGATCGCGAAGGTGGCCCCAAGCGCCACGGAGGAGCGAGTTATCAATCCGCGGAATTCCATCTCGAGCACGACGAGGACGGTCGCCACAATAATGCCGGAGCTCGCTGTTGGCCAGCATCAATCGATCGCGCCCCTTGTCAGTTTGCAGTGCCCCGCGTATTCTTGCCATCACGGCCATCGTTCACGATGGACGGACAATCGAAAATCGTGGTGATTTGCCGCCTATTGCCGCCACGTAAAACAACGAGCTAAAACGCGAGAGCCCGGGCGGCGTTTTCAGCTGCCTGGGCTTCGTCGTTGATCCGACACCGCTGTCCGCCGTCTCGCGGACGCCAGTCTCACGTCGACGTCATCGATCCGCCAGGTGGCATCTGCTCTGAGCTTCGCTCATCGCGGATGGAGTCTCATCTGGAGTCGCGCGCGCTGCCGCGCGCGCTCCAACTCCTCCCTGGTCGGCCGGTGTGCGGAAACTGTAACAGTCCTCCGAACACGGTCACCTCTGGTGAGGAAACCGGGTTTGTTTCGTGTCTCGTAATCACGAATGTCGAGGACCACATGACCACGCCGTCGCTATCTGAAAAGCCGCTCGCGATCTATCACGAGCATCCGGATTGGTTCAAGCCACTCTTCGCCGAGCTCGAACGACGCGGCATTCCGTACGAACGTCTCGACGCCGCTTCGCACAGCTTCGACCCGTCGGAGACTCTCGAGGATATTCCGTTTTCACTCGTCTTCAACCGCGCGAGCCCCTCGGCATATCTCCGCGGACACGCGCAAAGCACTTTCTACACGCTGCACTGGCTGCGGCATCTCGAGCGACTCGGCATTCCAACGGTCAATGGAAGCGCCGTGTACGCGCTCGAGTTGTCGAAGGCGTCGCAGCTCGATCTGCTTCACTCGCTCGGTCTGCCGTATCCACGCGCGCGCGCCATCAACAGTCCGGACGTCGCTGTCGACGCCGTCCGTGAGGCGAAGCTGCGCTACCCGGTGCTCGTGAAAGCGAATATCGGCGGCTCTGGTGCGGGGATCACGCGATACGACAACGAGGAAGTGCTCGAGCAAGCCGTCGCGCTGGGCCAGGTGAACCTTGGCGTCGACGGGACGGCGCTCGTTCAGGAGGCAGCGCCACTCCGCGACGGGCACATCACGCGTGTCGAGACACTCGACGGTGAGTATCTCTATGCGATCAATGTGTATCCGGCGCAGGGCTCGTTCGATCTCTGCCCCGCTGACGCATGCCAGCGAACGGACGGCGTCGAGCTCGTGCGCGGTGCGTGTGCAGTGGACGCGCCGAAAACGGGTCTCCGCGTCGAGGGCACGACGCCGCCGCGCGCGATCATCGAGCAGGTCGAGCGGATCTCGCGCGCCGCGCACCTCGACGTCGGTGGCATCGAGTTCCTCGTCGACGATCGCGACGGAAAACACTACTTCTATGACGTCAACGCGCTCTCCAACTTCGTCGCCGATGCCACGAACGTGATCGGGTTCGATCCGTTCGTCAGACTGGTCGACTATCTCGAGCAGCGGGCGGAGAGCGGCAGGCAGAGCGTGAAGGAGTTACCCGCGGCTCGCAACCCTCTGCACTCTGCCCAATATGCGGAGGTTGGGCCATGAAGTACGGCTACTGGCTTCCCGTCTTTGGCGGCTGGTTGCGCAACGTCGAGGACGAGCGGATGCAGGCGTCGTGGGACTACGTGAAGCGGCTCGCGCGGCGAAGCGAGGACATCGGCTACGACATCACGCTCGTCGCCGAGCTGTTGCTGAACGACATCAAGGGGATCGAGGCGCCATCGCTCGACGCGTGGTCGACGGCGGCGGCGCTGGCAGCGGTAACGGATCGACTCGAGTTGATGGTGGCGGTTCGGCCATCCTTTCATCCGCCAGCGATCCTCGCGAAACAGGCGGCGAACATCGATCGCATCTCGAATGGCCGGCTCGCGCTGAATGTCGTCTCGGCGTGGTGGAAGGACGAAGCACGCCGCTACGGCGCAGCATTCGACGACCACGATGATCGTTACGCGCGAACGAGCGAATGGCTCGATGTCGTGGACGGCGCCTGGAAGCAGCCGACGCTCAGTTATGCAGGTAACTATTACCGCGCCGAGGAGCTAGTGCTCGAGCCGAAGCCGGTGGCGACGACGGCGCGTTACGGACGCGCGCGACCGACGATCTACGCCGGCGGTGAATCGGAAGCGGCGAAGACACTCATCGCGCGCAAGTGCGATGCATACGTGATGCATGGCGATCCGCCAGAGCGGATCGCGCCGAAGATCGCGGACTTGCGTCGCCGGCGCGAGGAGGCGAGCGAGGCGCTGCGTCGCGAAACCGGTGAAGAGCTACCGCCACTCGCCTTCGGCGTCGCCGGCTACACGATAGTTCGCGACACGCCGGGGGAAGCGTCGCGCGAGGTGACGCGCATAACGAACGTACAGCCCGGATCGCCCGGCTATCGCAATTATCAAGATTGGGTAGCAAACACGAAACTCGAACAGCGCGTGAGTCTCGAGGACTATTCAGTCTCGAATCGTGGGCTGCGCGCGGGCCTCGTTGGCACGGCGGAACAGGTCGCGGAGCAGGTCGGTCGCTTCGCGGAGGCTGGTGTGGATCTTTTGCTGTTGCAGTGCAGCCCGCAACTGCAGGAGATGGAGCGGTTCGCGGCCGAAGTAATCGCTGGAGATGTCCGGCGGAGGCGAAACACGCATCGGGACCAGAGAGAAATCGCCGAGCAGCGTTGTCCGCCTAACGGTAACCGAACCGGTAACGCGGCAACCGTTTCGTAACCGCGCAATGTGCGCCATGAATCCGCGCATTGCGGCTCGTCGACTTCGTATGAGCGCGCATAGTTTCGTGCATGTTCAACAATGAGAGCAGATGATTTCATGGTGACATATGGAATCGATGTTGCCTTACATGGTGGCGTACCCACTCACACCTTGTCAGGACACCCACCATGTCTAGTCTGCTTCGCGCCCGGAAGGGCTTCACGCTGATCGAGCTCCTGATCGTGGTCGTGATCATCGGCATCTTGGCCGCGATCGCGATTCCGAAGTTCGCGAACACCAAGAACAAGGCGTACGTCACGGCGATGAAGTCGGACCTGCGCAACCTCGTCACCGCTGAGGAAGCGTTCTTCTCCGATTCGACGTACTACACGACCGCGACGACGCTCGTTACGCGTAAGGGCTTCAAGAACTCGTCTGGGGTCGGCGTTCCAGCCGTGACCCCCGGGCCGGGCTATTGGTCGGCGACGGTTACGCACAGCCAGCTTGCTGGTTCGACCTGCGGTATCGGTGTGAACACGACCAGCCCGACGATCACCACGGCGGGCGATGGCGAACCGGCGTGCTACGTGCCGTAAGAGCGTCTAGGCTCGAGGGGAACGGGGGCTCGGGAATAAGGGGAAGCAGCCCCGCGGACGGGTGTCCGTGGGGCTGCTTCGTGCGCAGAGCTGAAGCGTTACTCAGTCTGCTTTCTTCAGTCCGTCGAGCTTCTGCTGGGCGGCCATCATATGCGCCTCGAACGCGGGCGCAATACGCGTCTCGAGATCCTTGAGCTCCTGATTCTGCGTTGCCGGAAGCAGTGTGGTCGACACGGCGTCGATGACGGCCTTGTGATAGGCAACCTCGTGCTGCAGGAATGCGCGATCGAACTCGGCGCCCTTCGCGGCGCGCAGCATCGCCATCGCCGTCTCGTGATCCTTCGCCATGGCAAAATCCTTCGGCGGCGTCGGGTGTACACCGAGCTTCTTGGCGAGGTCACGCCCCTGTTGACGCACCATCGTGTGATCGTGCACCAGCATTGCGCCGAAATCGCGGATCTCCTTGGTCGTGCCCTTCTTTTCGGCGAGCGCTCCAGTCTCGATGTCCCACGTATTCGCGGCATCGAAGATGGCGACGATGGTGGCGTCGTCGAGCGCGGCCTTCGGCGCGGGCGCCGGCGCGGCGTACAGCGAATGAACTGTGGCGACGGCCGCGGTGGCGGCGACGACGAGTCCGGAGAAGAGAGCGGCACGAAGCATCGGAGTACGGAAGGGCGTTGACATGTTCTCGAGTTGGCTAGTGTGAACGGGCCGACCCGCGATCTGCGGGCGTTCGGCATAGTACGCACGCGGTCGACAATAAGTCAAGCAAAAACTGTACTTATTAGCAATTGCCTCTTGTCTGGGCCCGCGAGCCGGTGCCAACTTGAGATCCATGCTTCGTGTCTCGCCCAAACCGGATGCCCCAACGAGGGGCCAGATCCTCGCGCTCCTGCGGCGCGGACAGATGACTGTCGACGAGCTTGCGCAGGCCATCGGCATCACCGACAACGCCGTTCGCCTGCATCTCGCCGCGCTCGAGCGCGATGGTTTGGCGCGAGGCGTCGGCGTGCGGCGCGAGGGCGTGGTCGGGAAGCCGGCGACACTCTATGGTGTTTCTCCGGAAGGCGAAGCGGCGTTCTCGAAGGCGTACGAGCCGGTGCTGACGACGCTCCTCGTCACGCTCGCCGGACGCCTGGGCGAGCTCGAGCTGAGCGATCTGTTACGTGACGTCGGGCGTCAGTTGGCGGCCACGTCGGTGTCGGCCAGTGCGACACTCGAACACCGCGTGCGCGCGGCCGCGGCAGTGCTCGATGCGCTCGGCGCCGACACCGACGTGCGACGATCAGGGGCGAACGGTTTCGTCGTGAAGGGATTCGCGTGTCCGCTGAGCCGGTCGGTGGCCCAGTGCCCGCCACTGTGCGGCGCGGTCGAAGAGCTCGTTTCGGGAATCACGAAGGCGAAGGTGCAGGAGAAGTGTGATCGTTCCGATGTGCCGCGCTGCACCTTCGTGGTGACGCCGCGCCCTCAGCGCAATCGCTCCTAGTCGCGATAACTTCCTCGGCGCCATGAGCACCGAGCCTCAACTCAAGGTTGTCGACGCCGCTGCGATCGCGTACCGCTTGTACGACATCGGTTACGAGATCGACCTCGATCGGGCGAGCACGCTCTTCGCGCCGGACGCGGCGACGCGAGCGCGGCCAGCACGCAACGAGGCGCAGGCGCTGCAGATCGTGAATCCGCCGCTGTTCGTGGCGCTCGGGAGCGAGCGCCTAACGATTAACGGCGGCGAGCATCGTGCGGAGGTATCGGCGCGGCTCTTCGATTTCGGGACGTGCTCGCTGCAGCTCCGGGTCGAGGCGTCGGCAGCGCTCATGTGGGACGAGTTCACGGCGTTCGGCAACGCCGTCGACACGTCGCCGGAGCTTGGCGCGATCTTCACGCGGCACGTCGAGGCGTTGCGCGCGCGAGTGGCGCCAGCGGTCGAGCGGCCGAATCTGGCGATGGTGGTCGAGGACTATGTCGTTTTCCGCCTGACGAGACTCACCGATGAGAGCGACAAGCCGATGCGCACCGACGTGCTCACCGACGAGCACATCGTGCCGCTCCTCCTGCGCGAGCGCCGCAGCCTCTCCGCCGCTGCGCGACGAGAGCTGTTGCCGCATCGATTCTCGTACTATGCCGACGATCTGACTATCCTCACCTGGGACAACGCGCTGGTCATCGAGCCGCGGGCCGACGACCGGGACGTCGAGTATATCGTCGAGTTCGCAAACGCTCAACTTCTCGAGCTTCGCTATTACGACGCGGTGCTCGACAACGAGCTGCCGGCGATGTACGACCGGATCGCTGCGGCGCGCGGCCGCATCTCGGCGCTCCCGACCTGGCGCTACCGCCCGCTCCTCGCGCGGCTACAGACACGCGTCGCCGACCTGACGGAGACGATTGAGCGCGTGGAGAACGCGCTCAAGGTGACCGACGACGTCTATCTCGCGCGAATCTACGCCGCCGCGCTCGAGCTCTTTCGGGGAAGGGACTGGCGGCGAGGGATCGAGCGCAAGCTCTCGATCGTGCGCGAGACGTACGGGATGCTGAACGCCGAAGCACAGTCGGCGCGAGCGGAGTTGCTCGAAATCGCGATCATTGCCTTGATCGTAATCGAAATCGTGGTCGGTTTGAGAAGGGGCTAGGGGCTAGGGGCTAGGGGCTAGGGGCTAGGGGCTAGGGGCTAGGGGCTAGAAGAGCCGGCCTCAGATAACCCTAGCCCCTACGCCCTAGCCTCTAGCCCCTTATGCGGCCTTGGCCGCCACCTGCAACCGATCGCAGATCGACACCGGATCCACGAATCGTCCGTCCGCGCCTAACGTTCGGATGATTCGCTCGCCGAAGATCGGCGCGATGCGGGCCCAGTTGCTGCTCACCGCGCCGACGTAGCGGTCGAAGAGCGTTGTGTCGGGCTTGCCACGGGAGTACACACCATTGCGCAGCACGGTGTTGCGGCTCGCGTACTTGACGCGTGACGCGAGACGGTCGGCCTCGAACCACCACGCGATCACGCCGAAGCTCGTCATCTCACGCGCGAAGTCGACGAGATCGGTCGGAAAGGTCCACGTCAGCACCGACGGCTTGCCGATCGTGCGCAGATGTCGTACGAACTCGCGAAGGCGGCCGGTGTCGAGACTCGCGACGCGCTCCTTTTCTGTCCAGAAGGGCGGCAGACCGGCAGTCTTGAGACAGTCGGCGGCGTCGAGATCGACATGCACGTGGCCGCGGTTGTCACGCAGCCAGTCGCCGAAGCTGGTCTTGCCGCTGGCGGGCACGCCGGTGATGAGCAAAGTATGGACTTGAGCTGGCATGGGTAGTTCCTGCGACGTCACTCGCCGGTGGCGGGCGTCGCGCTCGAAGACGAAGTCGTGGGAGTCGCGGCTGGCGCTGGCGTCGGCGTTCCACCGCCTGGACGCAGCAGCCTCGCTATCAAGACGACCAACACGAGAACGGCCAACGCCAACGCGCTCCAAAAGACGATCGTAGGGGTGACGCCGGTCACATTCGCCGCACCGTTCTCCGGCCCGGACACAACGTCCTGCGCCGGAGCGCCAAGCAATCGAGGCGCGAGCAGCGCGAGATCGTAGCGAGGCGGCGTCAGTTCGGGTCGTCCATACAGCAGCGAGAGTGGCGTGTGTCCATCGCGGAAGAACCGCAAGCGATATGCAGGGAGCAGAAGAGTCGGGTCGCGCAGAGGAAGCGGCGCGTTGTCTCCCTCATCGATCACGACGGAAACATCGGCCACGCGGAGCGGCGGCAAGTCAATGGTCAGCGCCGGTGCAGGCAGCTCAGGCTCGGTATTTCGCCAGGGCAACTTCGCAATCGTGATCGGGCCGCCGCGAGCGCGGATGTCTTCTTCCGCTGGCGGAAGCATCTCGACCGCGAGCTGCCGATCGAAGACGCGCGCATCGGTGTGAATCACCAATCTCGAACGCGGTAATCCTGCGTACGGCAGACGAATGCGATAGCGCGAGCGAGAGGCTGGATCGCGGGTGCTCCTCACGCGCTCGAGCGCTGGGAGCGGCAGCGAAAGCGGCTCGTCCAAACGCTCGACGAGGAATGGTACTTGATGATTGTCGGCGGTTGCGATGCGGACATCGGCAAGCGAGCCATGCGCGAGCGCGGCCGCATCGAGAGGCAGCGTCGTGAGGCCGGTGCCGCCTAACGGGATACTTCGAGAGAATCCGAATCTTTGCGGATCGATCTCTGCGCCGGTCATCGGTATCGCCGCACTGCTGTCGGTCGCAGCGACGGCGGTCGCGCGCGCCGCGCCCCAGTGCGCCACCGCGAGCGTCAACGACGAAACTCGCTCGCGTTCGGCTTCGAGATCGTAGCTGGGCGCCCTGAGGCGCTCGTCTCCATAACGAGCGACGAGCGGTTGACCGTTGCTCTCGAAGAAGATGAAGGGAAGTGTGGCCAAGACGGCCGTCGCACCGGTGACGTCGAGCGGTGGATTGTTGCCGTCGTCGACCGCGAGCTCGAGCTGCGCTTCGCTCGGCGGCGAAATCGGAATGCGGAGCGCCGCCGCGGCGATGCCGTCGCGCACCGAACGGCGCAGCGTTGCCGCGCCGAGCTCTGTCGGAACGACCGTGCTGCCGTCCAGACGGCCTTCAGTGATACGCGCTTGCCGAAGCACGTTGCCGCCGCCGACGTCGAGCTCGATCGCGACGATCGGCAGGTGCGCACCCGGCAGCTGAATGCGAAAGCGACTCTTTCCGGGCTCGCTCGGCCGGCGCACGACGGTGACCGGCGAGCGCAGCGGGGCAGGGCCACGCGTCGCGGATGCAACGCGGACATTGACGCGGCGCGGCAAGGGCATACGCGCGCTCGAGCGGTCGTCCCAGGTGAGACGCAGATATCGATAGCTGCCCGCGGCGAAATCGAGGGTCGTCAGCTCGAGCTGGTCGTTAGGCAAATCGAACAACGTGCCGTCGGGAACGAGAATCGTCCAGTGCGATCGATCGCCGCTCCCCTCGAGACGCACACGCTTGAGGAAGGGAGCCGGCAACCCTTCGATGCGCGCTCGGTCGATCGGAAGCAGCTGCTCGAGATCGGCCTCGAATCCACTTGAGAGCTTCGTCGGCGCGACGCGAAGAACGCGCGTTCCACGCCACTGCGCCTCGATCTGCGGAGTGACGAGGAGATAAGGAACCTCTTTGTTCGCGGCGTCGTAGAGGCGGAGATCGTTCGCACCACCGGTGCCGATGGCCGCGCGACCATCCGCTGCCGCGACCTCGGCGACGTGAAATGGTTGCGCACCGGCGAGGAACGCAGCGTCGAGAGTCAGCCGATTCGGTCCGGCGCCACCGGGGATGACGGGTCGCTCGGAGCGCTGTGCAGGCAACGGGAACGCGGCCACAACGCCTAACGTGAGCGCCAGCGCGAGGTGCCTCACGACACGGCCTCCGACGGCTTCGCACGCGAACCGAGCACGAACCTCTGCAGCGCAACAGTGATCAGGAGCGCGCAGAAGGCAATACCAACGAGCGACCCCACACGATACAAGCCTCCTAATCTCCAGAGATCGTTAAACGCGCATTTGAGCATCGCGATGATCAACAGCATGATGGCGGCGAAGCGTCCGGGCTTGCTATGAACAATGATGCCCGCGCCAAGAAGTGCCACCGCGAAGAGCGCCCAACCTAACGTGTACGCAAGGTCCTGCGCGAGCGCCGATGAGAAGAAATCGAAGGTGATCGTCGGGCCAGTGGCGAAGTAATCCGCGATCTCGATGTTGAGAAGTAGAAACAACAGGATCACCGTGCCGCTTGGAAGCAGAGACGAAACCCTCGGCAGCCACGGGAGCACCTTGTCGTCGGTCTTCAACAGTACGCGGCCGCCAACCAGGAACGCCGCCGCACTGATGAGATAGGTGTAGAGATACCAATTCCAGATTCGAATCGCACCGCGCGGCACGTAATGCAGGACTTCGGTATTGAGCGCGAGCCTGACGAAGACGACTGCGAATAGCCCGAGCGCGAACAGGAGCAGACCCTTGTGCGGGATTCGACCGTAGAGCCACGCGAGCGCTGCTCCCTCCAGCGCCCAGCCGATGGTGATCCAGTTGCGTTCGAGCTGGAGTGGAATGGCGAGCGTGATGAAGCCGAGCGCCGCTCCCGCCACGAGGGCCAGCCGCGCGAGCTCCGCCCGCGAGCGCGGCTCACCGCGCCGCTCGAGACGAATGAGATGCGCAAGCACCAGAGCGAGGAAGCCCGCTTCGACGACGGGGAGGGCACCGATGACTGAGCCATAGCCACCCGTGTCGATGCTCATGCGCGCCTGGAAGAAGTACAGCACGCTCGCCGCGACCGTCGCGAGATACGGTATGCGCGCGAGGCCCGCACGCCGGCCAAGGATCAGTGGATACGCAACAAACGCGAGATAAATCGGCGTCGTGAAAGCGAGCTGCGATTGCCACGATCCAGCGCCGACGTGAGTGCTCATCCAGAGGAACCCCGCGCCGCTTGCAGGAATGACGGCGACCAGGGTCATCACTTCGAGCCGCGCAAGGTCGAGCGTCGCGAAGCCTAACGTGACCGCGAGAAAGACGAGCTGCGCGCCGAGCACGATTCCGAAGGGAGGAACGGCGGTTCGTCCACCGGCGATCGCGGCGACGACCTGTGCGCCGAGTGCTGCTGCCGCTGCGGCGGTGATGAACTCTCGTCGATCGGCGCCGATGCGGAGCGCCAGTGTGAACCAGAGCGCGACGAGCGTGACGAGCGCCGCGGCGGCAAAGATCGCAATCGTCGGCCAGGGCGCACCCTGCGGCGTCATTTCCCACACGATGAGCACCGCCGCCGATGCGATGCTCGCGGCGAGAAAGAGCTCTCCGCGCTTCACGTACAGGCCGCCGACGCCTGCGGCCGCGGTCAATACGCCGAGCACGGCGAACAATGGCCATGGCGGAAGGGCCAGCGTTGGCTGCGTCGCGACGAAGAGCAGAAAGAGATGTCCAGCGAGCGCGACGAATCCGCCGTTCTGGAAAATACCCCGCGTGTTGTCGTCCACCGCCTGACGACGCGTCGCCCAGATGCTTCCGCCGATCGTGAGAAGTGCGTATCCGCCGACAATGAAGAGTGCGGGAATCAACGCAACGGCGACGGTCGCGGTTACCCACCATGCGGCGAGGACGGCCCATGCGAGCATCGTCCCGATGATTGCGAGAACGGGATTACGTGTTGCGCTTGCTTCGGCAAAGAGGCCGAGTGTCAGAATCGCCAGGAGGAGGCCGATCCCCCACAAGGCGGCCTGCGCGGCGGCGCCTGCAGCGAGGAAGAACAGCAACGCAATGCTGACGAGCGCGAGAGCCGAGCCCGCGCCCTCGGGCGCGAGCGCTGCGCCCCGTCGTCGGGCGACAATGGGGACGCCGATGAAAAGCAGCCCGAACACGCCATAGATCGCCAACGCGGCGAGGAGCCGGTCGGGCGAGAGATATTTCGCCGACCACACCGCTTCCGCCAAGACGGCAAAGAAGGCGGCGATGAAGTGCACCGGGCCGTCGCGCCTAACGATCGCATACGTCGCGCACGCACCGACGAGCGCGAGCAGCACGGCAAACAAAGGACCTGGTGAGGCCGTACGCGGCTCGACAAGTGCCAGCGCGGGGAAAACAAACAGCAGCAACGGAGCGGCGAGGACGCCGCGGGCGGCGAGGCCGAGGTCGATAACGCCGGTGCGGCGCCTAACGGCTTCCAGCGATGCCACCAGGGGAGCACCGAGATAGAAGAGGCTGAACGCGCCCGCGGCGACGAGAATCTTCGGCCACGCGGTTGGATCGTATGAGCCCTGGAGCCAGACGGCGAAGACGATGAGCGTCGATAAACCGCCGAGCAAATGGAGCACGCGCGGTCCCTGGAACACCGCAATGGCGAAGAGACCCGCATCGAGGATGAAGAGGAAGCCAAACAGGACGCCAAAGCGCGCACCGTACGCGGGTACGGTCGCGAGGTAGATCGAGAAGAGCAGCGGGAGCACCGCGCCAACGCGCGCCGCGTGGGCGAAGAGCGCGTTGGTCGACCGGCGCTCCTCGGATGCAGGTCGATTGAGCGCGAGCGCGACGAAGCTCAATACGGGGAACACGAGGAAAATGCCAACCGCGAGCGGTACCTTGCCGGCCGTGAGGAACTTCGAAACCCATCCCCACTGATACATCGTCGTTAGGCCGAGGCTGATCGCGGTGAGCAGCGGCCATTGTTTCTTGTATGCGACCCAGGCCAGGCCCGCGTTGAGCAGCAGGAGATAACCGAAGAGACCGATGGGGTTGTCCACGCCCGTGGCGATGATGGCGGGTGACGCGAAGCCGCCAATGAGGCCGAGGAGCGCGATGAGTAGCGACGCGCGGCGAATGGACAACAAGACCGCGACGATCGTCGCGAGAATGAACAGCGCGAACGCGGCTGTCGCGCCCACGAGCTGCCAGCGCGCGAACGCCGCGAAGAAGACAACGTAGAGTAGGGAGATGCCGGCGGCGTCGAGCGCGTCGGCGGTCCATTCATAACGACGCGAGACCTTCAGCTCACCCACGACGAGGCAGACCACGGCGGCGACGATGCCGATCGCAAACTGGATCGGCGGTGTGAGCCAGCCATGCTCGACCGAATAGCTGACGAAGAACGTGCCGGCGAGGAAGAGCGCGATCGCGGCGACGATCGCGAAGAACTTGACGCCGATGAGCGATTCCCAATCGAAGGAGCGCTTGGGTCGCGCCGGCTCCGGCGTCGCGCCGCGCGGAGGCCGCGGCGGCAGCGCCGGTGGGGGCGTGATTGGCGGAAAAACCGGCGTCGGTTTCTTAGTTACTCGACCGACGGATTCGCGCGCGGCATGAGACGCGGCAGCCGGGGCTCCTGGGATGGCGGCGCGCTGTGGGCTGGTGGACGCGGCAACAGGCTCAGGCCGGGGCGGCGGCGGCTGGTAGGTCTGGAGCGGCGGAACGTCGTGGCTGCGTGCCGGCGGCGCCGCGGGCGTACCCTCTTCCACTCGCCGCGTGAGGCGCTCCATGAGATGTCGGAGCTCGCCAATCGTGTCCTCGAGACGCCTCATGCGGTCGCGCACCTGCACGAGCGCGATCACGAGGAAGAGGATGATTAGCCAGAGGAGGGCGAGCATCTCTTTGAATCAAAAGGCGCTACGACGGGACGGTGCAACTGATGGACAACGCAACCGGGGGCAACGCAACAGCGCGTTAGGCGGAAGCGACCGTCAAACAGAAGTATAGAGCTGCGCCCGGGTACTCGGGCGCCCGATCCCAGACCGATTGTGCCTTGCGGATGCTCTCCAACGTCACCTCGGCGGCGCGGGCGGCATCGTTGGGCAGCACGAACGAGCCCGGGTGACGAAGCGAATGAGTACGCGTACCATCGGTGAACCTCACCCAGCCCTCCCACGCCTCGAGGCGCTGGCCGGTTTTGTTGAGGTGCTCGATCGCGCGCTCGGCGTCGGCAAGAGTGAGCACAATCTCACGCTCGGATAGTGAGCGGTTTGCGAGATCTGCCGGGAGAAGGGAAATGGCGCTCACGGAATTCGGTCGATTTCGAATTTCATTCATGACTCCGATTGGGATAGGGGAAATATCTCAAGGCAAGGACAAAAAGGGGCTCGCACTTCCCGGCACGCTGTCCCTCTCGAGCAGTTCCTCGAGCTCTCTCTCCCTGAGATTGAGATGGTAGTTCGTTCCCACAATCCCGACGCGCAAATGGCTGAGCGTTAGCTGGCGTCCCTTTTCGATCTCGTCGGCATTATCGAAGCGCACCGTGTGGTGGCCATCGACGAATGTCACTCCACCGGCGCCCACGACCTCACCGACATGGCCGCGGGCGATGAGTGCAGTGTCCTCGTCGATGCCGAGGCCTAGCAATTCGGTGTTCTGTCCGACGACGACGAACAGGCGCTGGAGGCGCCGCCGTTGCTGAAAGTGGGTATCGACGATGGTTTTGAAGCCGAGGAGTCCGAGGCCCGGGCCGATGTACTGCTCGACGAGACTGCCTTCTTCATCGATCTCGCCGCCAGCCATCGTGAGCTCGGTGAGTGCTGCGGCACCGGCGCTCGAACCGCAGACGACGCCGCCGCGGCGAAAGAGCGCCTTGATCTCGCCGAGCGTGTGGGAGCCGCCGAGGGCCGCGACGAGCTTCACCTGGTCGCCGCCACCGAAAAAGACGGCGCGGGAGTCTTTGATCATGTCGGCAATCTCGCGGTCGCGCTCGTCGCACGCGTGTTGGAATAGCGGAATGCGGACGTTGGTTGCGCCCGCGCGACGGAAGTCCCCGAGCCATGCGCGCGCCGCCTCCCCGGGATCGGCCGAGGCAGTCGTTAGGCCCACGATCGGTGCGCCGTCCCGAGCGTCGACGAGACGCAGGAAGCTCTGGAAGGCTTCGTTGTGCGCTTCGACGGCACCGCCCATGAGAACCAGCGTGCCGAGTGCGGCGTCGGACATGCCGCCGTGGGCGAGGGGCTCGTCGATGCGTGGCGCGTCCGGACGATCGGGAGCCGTCATTGCCTAACGTTGCAGGCCGGCGTCGCGGAGGATGTACGCAGCGACTGCGGCGGCGATCTGCGCACGTGCCGGCTGATCTTCTTGGAGCTGGGAAACGCACTCGGCGTCGTCGCAGTGCTCGACGATGATCGCGCCATCGCGAACGCGACCGATGGCCGTCGCGATCTCCATCGCATTCTCACTCACGGACTCGTCGGTCGCGAAGACGGCCACCCGGCAGCCCGCACTGCGCGCCTCTTCCTGAAGCTCCGGTTCGTTCGCGGGGCAGACCACGAAGCCACCACGCGGCACGGAGTCGATGAGGGTCCCGACGAGGCGGCGAGCGGCCTCGGACTTCTGATAGCGCTGTGGGACGTCGCCGAGACTCGTGTCCAGGATGATCGCGACGCGCGACCGCGCGTACGGCAGGCCGGCGTAGAGGATGAAGGCCGGGGCCACGTCGATGAGAAGATGTTCATCGTCGTCCGGACCGAGGGCGGCGTGGAGCAAGACGACACATTCCGCGCGGCCGCTGCCTCCGGTAACCCCGGCGGTGACCCGATGGGCGATGGGCGGGGCGTCGGGCGTGCTCGCCAGGGCGGCGAGCTCGCGGACGGCGCTCGCGACATGTTGCGGCGCGAGCGTGCCAGCGAAGGCACGCTGCACCGTTTCGAGCGCGAGCGCGGCAGCGCGCAATCCAACCTGCTCGTGCCGATGTTCGAAGACGATCGTGTATTCGCCATCGACGTCACCGCCGCGAGTGCGCCCGAAGCCGACCTCGTGCCCGATCATGGTTTGCAGCTCGAGGGCGACGTGCTCGATGATGTGCGGCGCGTATGTACCGCGACGCAGGCGCGTGATGAATCCACCCGGCTCGCCGATCGAGCATTCGTGCTCGGTGAGCCCGGGCAGGGCCAGTACGAGCTGTTCGGTGAGACCGGGGATGTCGGCAGACGATATGTGATCATACGGGCCGACGGCGACGTCCATTCGGGTCACCGGCCGTGTCGACCAGAAATTCGCGCCGCGCGTGGCATGGAGAGTCGTTAGGCGAATGTCATTCGAAGGCGCGGGCGCGAGCGCGGTCATGAAGCGCTCGCGCCTCCGACGCGCTCGTCGGCCATGCGCTCGCGGACGAGGGCGAGCGTTTTGGGAACTTTGTCGGCGAGGATGAAGACGAGATCGTCCTCGCCGACGATGTCCATTGCTCTGGCGACCGCCTCCGCTTCGCTTGGAATGACGACGATTCTCTCGTTGGGCAATCCGGCGGCGCGAAGGCTGTCGCCGATGAGCGCTGCGACCTCGCCTGGGTCGCGGCCGCGCAGATCCTGGTCTTCCTTGATGATCGCGAGATCGAGATGCCCGTCGGCGGCGGCGCTCCGAGCGGCGGCACGGATATCTTCGTCGCGGCGATCGCCTGGCATTGCGATGACGCCGATGCGGCGGCGCGCCGGAAAGTGCGACACGAGCTCCATCAGGCCCTCGATCGCCGCGTGATTGTGGGCATAGTCCACGAGCACGCGACCACCGTTTCGAAGGCGAATCACGTTCAACCGTCCCGGCGTGAGCGACGGTGAGGGGAAGAAGGAGAGCAATCCCGCGCGAATGTCGTCATAGCGCATGCCCTGGACATAGGCGGCGGCGATGGCCGCGAGAATGTTCTGGCGCTGGAATCGCGCTGCGCCGCCGAGCATGAGCGGAACCTCGCGCTCGCTGGCGATGGGGATGCGCAACTTTCCGCGCCTAACGACAAAACTGCCGCTTTCCATCCGCGCGGCGATGCCGCCGTGGGCGATGTGATCCTCGAGGAGTTCATTCTCGCCCTCGGCAGCGGTGGAGAAGAGCACGACGTCGGCGGTCGTCTTCTCCCGCATGGCATGGACGAGCGGATCGTCGGCGTTGAGGACAGCGTGCCCTTCCCGCTTCACGACGGAGGCGATGACGCTCTTCACGTCCGCGAGCTGCTCGAGCGTGTTGATGCCGCGTAGTCCAAGGTGATCGCCGGAGACATTGAGCACAACGCCCACGTCGCACTCGTCGAAGCCGAGTCCGGCGCGCAGAATCCCACCGCGCGCGGTCTCGAGCACGGCAACGTCTATTGTTGGATTCGAGAGAATGATGTTCGCGGCGAAAGGGCCGGTCATGTCCCCTTCCATCACCAGGCGATTCTGAACGTAGACGCCGTCGGTGGTCGTGAAGCCGGCGATGCGGCCCATGTTGCGGAAGAGATGGGCGATCAGCCTAACGGTGGTCGTTTTCCCGTTCGTTCCGGTGACGGCGATGATCGGGATCGTCGGATCCGTTCCGGGCGGATACAGCATATCCAGGATCGGCGCTCCAACATTGCGCCACTTCCCCTCCGTTGGATGGGTGTGCATCCGAATCCCCGGCGCGGCGTTGACCTCGAGGATCACGGCGTCGTTCTCGCGAAAGGGGACCGAGATGTCATGCGTCAGGACGTCGATTCCCGCGATGTCGAGTCCGACGATGCCGGCAGCCATCTCGCACGCCGTCACGTTGTCGGGATGCATCTCGTCGGAGCGGTCGATCGACGTACCGCCGGTGGAGAGGTTGGCAGTCCCGCGGAGGAAGACACGTTCGTCAGGCATCGGCACCGAATCGAGCGTTCGGTTGCTCCGGCCTAGATACTCCGCCGTGCTCGCGTCCGTGGGTAATCGCGTCAGGATCTTCGTGTGGCCGACCCCGCGGCGCGGATCCTTGTTCGCCTCCTCGATGAGCTGACGAATCGATTGGCGTCCGTCGCCGATGACGTGAGCGGGCACACGCTCGGCGCAGGCGACAACCTTGCCGTTCACGACGAGCACGCGGTGGTCCAGCCCCTCGTGATGATGCTCGACGACGACCCGACTCGACACGGCTTGGGCAGCGGCCCACCCCTTTCGAATAGCCGGCTCGTCGTCCAATCGGCCGCTGATACCACGACCGTGGCTCGCATCGACCGGCTTGAGAATCACCGGGTAGCCGATCTCCTGCGCGATGTCGACGGCCTCGTCGGGCGTGCGTGCCGTGTTACCGCGTGGCACGGGGAGGCCGATGTTACTGAGCACGCGCTTCGTGTCGACCTTGTCCTGCGCGATCTCCACCCCGATGGCGCTCGTGAAGTCGGTCATCGTCGCCTGGATGCGGCGCAGATTCCGTCCGTGACCCAGTTGCACGAGCGAGCCCGAGTTGAGACGCCTAACTGGGATCCCGCGACGACGGGCCTCCTCCACGATCGCCGCGGTGGACGGGCCGAGGCGAACGGTCTCGTACAGGTCCTGGAGACGCGAGGTGACAGCCGCGACGTCATAGGGTTCGGCAGTCATGCAGGCACGCATGAGCGCAATGCCCTCGCGAACGCTCTCGAGACCGACCTCCTCCTCGTCGTAAGCGACGATGACCCACCACACGCCCTCGTCGCCCGAAGGCACGACACGACCGAAGCTCACGTCGCTTCCGGCGAGCGTCTGCAGCTCGAGCGACACGTGCTCGAGGATGTGCGGCCAATGTGTTCCTTCGTTCAGCCGATCGACGAAACCACCGCTTCTACCGCGGCTACAAGGGTGGTCGCTGAGAGACGGCAGGGAATGGACGAGTCGATCGCAGAATCCGGGTATGTCGATCGACGTGAGCTCCTCGAGGTCACCGAGCCGGACGTCGCAGGCAATGACTGGCGCCAGCCGCCAATAGTTGGGGCCCCGCAACGCTCGAATACGGCTTACTCGCAGGTCGGCGGCGGGTATGTGTGAAACGTCGGGCGGCAGTGGCACGATCGAGGTTTGAGACGACTCTAGAACAAGGGGGAGGGCAAGTCACATACCGATACATGGGGTGACGAGGTCCTTCGGAAGCTCGTCTAAAACTGACAAGTAATTGCCTGAGCAGAGGTTTAGCTGCATGAGCGGGGGCTGGCGCCGGTCTCCGCTCTGAACGCCGTGCGAGGCTTGGACTTGCAGCACTCGCTCCCAATCCACTGCTGCCCGCCTTCGTTTGAACTCGACCAGTCAATCGCGAGCCAGCGTCAACGCTGAAGTGCTGCTCTGGCAGAGCCGCGTGCGCATGATCGTCGCGCTCGTCGCCGGCGGGGCCGAGTTCGTCCTGCAGCAACACCGCATTCTGCAGGGGAATGCGCTCTATCTATTGGAGGGAGTGTGCGGGTACATCGCCCTCGTCACGGCGATCGCTCTTTTCGTACAGAAGACTGGGCGCGCTCCGAATTGGGCGGTCGCGGTCACGGTGGTCGCGGACATCCTGTTCATCTTCGGATCGACGCTCGTCTCGTCGCCGCCGTTCTACTACGACCGCATTCTGATTTTCTCCTTCCTGGTGCTCCATCTCACCGAGACGTACTTCGGTCCGGGTCAGGCGGCGCTCGCAGCCGGGCTGGTCGTCGTCGGCTACCTCTACACCGTCCACCACATGATCGGACGCGGAGTCCGGCTGATCTGGTCGGAGGAGCTCTGGTCGGTGGGTGTGTTCGCACTCGCGGCGGGAATCTTCGTCGCGCAGTACGGCAGCTTCCGGAAGCGTCTCGACAGGATCGTCTCGCTCTTCGAGCGCGCCGAAGAGGGTGACTTCACGCAGAAGTACGACACGTCGGCGGATGCGCGCCCGGACGCGATCACGTTCGTTGGGCGCGTCTACAATCGCGTGAGCTCACAGCTCGAGAGCATGGTAGAGACCGATCCGCTCACGAACTGCGTCAACCGACGAGGCTTCGAGCGCTCGCTCGCGCGTGAGATGGCGCGCTCGTCGCGCGCCGGCAGCGAGCTGTCGCTCCTCGCGCTCGATCTCGATCACTTCAAGTCGATCAACGACAGTCGCGGGCACGTGGTCGGTGACGCGGTGCTGCGAGAGGTCGGTATGCTACTGCAGCAGTCGGCGCGCGCGGGCGACATCGTGGCACGAACCGGTGGCGAGGAGTTCTCGATTCTCCTTCCCGACACGCCGGGCAATGGCGCGTTCCACTTCGCGAACCGCCTGTGCGACACGTTCCGCGAGCATGTCTTCCGGGTGAACAGCAAGGAGATCCGGATGACGATCAGCATCGGCGTCGTGTCCACGGATGGCGATCGACCGCTCGCGGCGGAGCGCGGAAAGAATCTCGCCGAAGAGATGAAGATCCGCGCTGACGAAGCGCTCTATGCAGCGAAGCGAACGGGGCGCGATCGCGTGCGCGCGTGGTCGGAGGCGGTGAGCATGCGCTCGGGGGAGATGCCGAAGGTGATGGCCGAGCTCATGCGTGATGGCAAGGAATAGGCAGGTTGCTCCGCGCGTCCTCTGAATACATTGGATGCATTCGGAAGGAGATGCGGAAAATGCCATCCAAATCGGGAAGTCGGATTCTTCTTGCCCTGTTCGCGGCAGCGGCGGTCGGCTGTTCGGACAACGCAACCGGTCCCACTTCGCCTAACGTGCCGGACGTCGCCGAACTGCTCGCCGAAATGTCGTCGCCGACTCTGAGCAGCGCGGCCGGCATTGGCTCGCGCGCGATCGCTCCGGCCTTCAATTCGTCGTCGGTCGACCCGGCCAACTGCCAGTACTCCGCAACGACTGGGTTCTTCGAGTGCTCCACGGTAACGATCAATGGCTTGACGTTTACGCGGAGCTTCCGGCTGATCGATGATGCGGGGAACTCCCAGCCAACGCCTGACACCCACACGTCGGCGATCGAGACGAAGACGACGGTGGACGGTACGGTCTCATCCTCCGGCAGCAACTACACGCTGCACGGCAACACCGATGAGACGTTGAGCGGGATCAGGACGAATACGCACACGCTCAACGGAACTTCGCTGCTGACCGACGATGGCACGATCCAGGTCGGCACGACGGTTGTCCCGGTCGATGAAACGGTGCACGAGACGACTTCGAACCTTGTCTTACCGAACGCCAAGGCAGGCCAGCGCTGGCCGCAGTCGGGCACGATCACGATCCAGACAGGGCTGGGTAGCGATGGGTTAGACGGTACGTCGACGATGGTGGTGACATTCAACGGGACGAGCGTGGTAACGATCACCACGACGACCTCCTTCGGCACGATTACCTGCCGCGTCGACCTGGCGAATCCGAGCGCGGGACTCGGAGCGTGCATTTAGCGGTGATTGGTGGTGACCGGTTGGCGATGATTGCTTGGTGGTGATTGGTTGGCGGTGATTCGGAAGGGTGATCGGCGAGCGAAGCTCGCCGACCGTCTTTATTTACCAACCACCAACCACCAACCACCAACCACCAACCACCATTTCGTGCGCCAGATCACGAGGCCAGGACGAGACCTTGGCCAGTCGCTGATCGTCTAACCCGGGTAGCGGGCAGCGCCCGCGGTCGCATCACGTAAAAACCCGCTTGAGGTCTCGATCTATGAAGCGTCTCTGGCCCGTGGCCACTCTCCTTCTCCCACTTGCCGTCGGCTGCACGTCGGCAAAGGAGAAAGCGCGCGCTGACAGCGTCCAGGCGCTCGCCAGCCAGCAGAAAGTTCTGATGTCGAAGCTCGAGGCGCAGAAGGATTCGTTGTCTCAAGTCGTCTCCGACGCGGACACCTTCATCGCGAAGGTCGACAGCACCGTGACGAAGGTGAAAGGGCTGCCGAAGTCGAAGCGGCTCAAGAACGCCGAGAGTCCGATCGAAGAGCAGTTGCAGGCGCGACGCGACATGCTGAAGCGCGTGAACGCGCTGGTGCAACGCGCGCAGGAAACGGCCAAGGAGCTCGCCGCGGCGCGTGAGCGCGAGGATTCGCTCAAAAGCGACAACGGCAAGCTCAAGGCGCAGGTCGACGCCGACGCGCTGCGGATCGCCGAGCTGACGTCGCAGATCGAGCAGCAGGCGCAGACGATCGCGGTGATGCAGGCGAAGGTGGACACGCTCGACATCACCGTGAACGAGCTCCGCGCGACGCAGAGCAAGGCGTACTATGTCATCGGTGACGAAGATGCGCTGGTGAAGAAGGGCATCATCGTCAAGGAAGGTGGTGCGAATCTGCTCATCGCGCGCATTGGCCGGACATTGGTTCCGGCGCGCAATCTCGATCGCGACCTCTTTACGGCGATCGACACGCGCCAGGTGCAGGAAATCACGGTTCCGGACAGCACACGCAAGTATCAGATCGTGTCGCGGCAGAGCCTCGACGACGCCGATGCTGTTCAGCGCGACGGCCCGAGCTTCCGCGGGAATCTCAAGATCAAAGACATCGACAGGTTCTGGGCGCCTTCGAAGTATCTGATCATCGTCGAACGCTGATTAGACAATTTGGATACATGAGCCCGACCGCCTTCGAGGCGGTCGGGCTTTTTTTCGAGTGTGGCTGGTGCGCAACGGCCTAGCGCAGGCGAGGACTCGTTGCTATGGTGTTGCGCTTCCCTCCACTCGATTCGCGAGTGATGGATACACGTGCCTGACGAGAGGTCAATTCGATGACGAAGCGCACTCGATCGCAAGCGCGGTTTTTAGCCGCATTGGTGCTCGCTGGTGTTGGTGCGGCGTGCAGCAATAACGAACCAATCGCGGCGCCAAAGCGCTCGCTGAGTCCGGTGGCGGCGACGTCACGTGATGTGACGCCGATCGCGGGACGCCACATCTTCGTCATGAGCGCCGGTGTGCCAGCCGATTTCGCCGCTCGTGTCGCCGAGAAAGGTGGTACGGTCGTCGACAATTTTGCGGGCGCGGGCACTGTCATCACCTCCGGCCTGTCGGACGACGATGCCGCCGCGCTCTCCCAGGGCGGCGTCGTCGCCAACGACGTCACTGCCCGCTGGGCGCCGACGCCGAGTGAGCTGAATGCGGCGGTCGCCGACTTGGGGAACACTGCCGGAGGCCTCATTGGATCGCCATTACTTGCTCCCGCGCTGGGCGTTCAGTGGAACATGTTCCAGATCCACGCACCCGAGGCATGGGGCGCCGGCAAGCTCGGCAATCCAGCGGTCAAGGTTGCGATTCTCGATAGCGGCATCGATCCGAATCACCAGGAGCTCACTGGGTTGGTCGATCTCGCGACCAGCGCTCGCGTCGTGTCGACGCCGACGCAATGCCTTTTCAGCAACTCGCCGGCACAATGGACCGACGATTTCTTCCACGGCACGTACGTGAGTGGGCTCGTCACGACGAACAGCGTAGTCATGGCTGGCGTGGCGCCTAACGTGCGGCTCGTGGCCGTCAAGGTTCTGAACTCGAGCGGCAGCGGCAGTTTCTCGGACATCATCTGCGGGCTGCAGTACGCGGTGATCATCGCGCATGCGAAGGTCATCAACATGAGCCTCGGTGCGACCTTCAAAGGCAACACGCCTGGCCTGGTAGCATTCCAGCAGTTCTTTGCCCAGTTCGTCGACTTTGCGAAGAGCCAAGGCGCGGTGGTGGTTTCGGCAGCGGGCAACGACGACAAGAATCTCGGGAATCCGCACCCCTTCCTCGAACTGCCTTGCGAAGCCGGTTCGCAGCTGTGCGTCTCGGCGACGTCGCCTCGCGACAAGATCGCGCACTACTCGAACTTCGGCCGTGCGGCGATCGACGTCGCGGCTCCGGGCGGCGAAGACAAGTTTCTGGGAAAGAATCCGACTGGCGCCGAGCAGCTTGCGTCGCTGATTCTTGGCCCCTGCGCCCGCGTATTTTGCGGCGACGAATCGCACTACCTGGTCGCTGACGGAACGAGCGCAGCCGCGCCGCACGTGTCGGGGCTTGCCGCGCTCATTTTCTCGAACAGCACGTTGAGCCCGGACGCGGTCATGACGGTCATCCGGCAGTCAGCTGACAACATCGGGAATCAGTCGAAGTTCGGCGACGGCCGCATCAACGTGGCGCGCGCCCTCGGCGTCCAGTAAGTAGAGACGAGAACGCGGTGAAACTGGGCCGCGGGAAGCTAGTAAGGAGCCCGGCGCTTCCGAGCGCCGGGCTTCTTGTTTGTCGCCAAAAGCAGGGGCGAGCGGCTAGGGCATTCTGGCGCAGAAGGGCAGCAGGCGTATGTTGAGTGAATCGTCACGTTCGCGGAGCTGTTCGATGCGCCCCCGTCGCTTTCTGGTCGTCTCGTCGCTGATCTTTGCCTTTACGACTTCCGCCTTCGCGCAAACGCAGGAGCAGATCCCGAAGGATCTCGCGCTTGCTCTCATGCCCGGTGCAACCGAGGGCGGCGAGATCATTATCGGGCAGATGCCGATGGATCTCACGACCCTGTTGACGCTCCCCGCCGGTGCGCACGTGCTCGGCAGCTTCGTGAACACGGCGTACGCGCACGCGGTGCTGACGCTCCCGTTGCGCACCGACAGTGCGCTGGCAGTCATGCGTCGATCGCTCGCCGAGCATGGCTTCACGACCCGTAGCGCGGCGACGCCGCCGATGGGCGGTCTCCAATACGGTCCGCCGGGCGGCATCTACCCCAATTCGTTCTGCAAGGCGGGCGACCCGACATCATTGACGGTGTCGGCCCAGTTCTATGGGCCGTCGATGACGCTCGTTCACCTAACGAGGAACGTCAACTCGACGATCTGCGACCAGCCGCGGACCGACATCGTGCGGACCCAGGCGATGCAGGATTATCCTCTCTCGTCGGTGCCGCCGCTCTGGTCGCCCGGCGATTTTCGCGCGTCGAACACGAGGTGCCGGCGGCCGAGCGCCGGCGGCGACGCTGCGCAGAGCCAGCCATTGATGAGCGAGCTCTCACCGGCAGAGGTGCTCGCGTATTATAGTAAGCAACTCGACTCGGCCGGTTGGAAGTCGACGACCGCCGAGCCAGACCGCGTCTCGAAAACCTGGTCGAAAGCGATCGGGACGCGTGGGACTCAGGAAGTCACGATCACCATATCGCGAATGGCGTCGCAGAGCGGCTGCTACGATGTGGCCCTTCGCGCGACAGGACTGCCGCCACGATGATTGAGCAAAAGCTAACGCGGACGATCGCGCTCATCGGTCCGGTGGGCGAACGACAGGCAGCGCAGACGAGCGGATTCCCGCTCGACCCGTCCAAGATGCTGCCTGTGGCCGACGTCATTTTACTCGTCGTCGGGAAGGAAGAGGGAGCGATGCTCTTTCGCTATACGGCGCACGGGGACTTCGGTGGGGATACGCTCCATCCCACGGCCGAGGATGCGATCGAGCAGGCGGTGTTCGAGTACGGCGACGCACTCGGCGAATGGCTCACGGTGCCAGACGATATCACGGACGCCCATGCGTTCGCGGTGCACTATGCGCACGAGCGGTTGAATGATCGCGGGGGATGGTGAACTGGCAGAGCGGTTAGAGTCTAGGGCTAGAGCCGCGACGGCTCGTCGCTTCGTCCCTCTCGAAGGGCTGATCGTCACGCAGTGTTCGCGGCGCCCGTTCGAGTGTCCATATAGTTCGCGCGTCATCCCCTCTGGAGACGTTCATGAAATACCGGACGGCACTGGCCGCGGCTTGCTTGCTCGGCGCGGCGCCCGCAATGGCGACCGCGCAGGATGGCGGCGTCCCGAATCGTCAGGCGGCGCTCGAAGTACGCAAGCAGTTCATGGCCGATCTCGATACGCTGCAGAGCAAGTTCGTCGCGCTCGCGAACGCGTTTCCCGCGGAGAAGTACTCGTGGCGTCCGGCCGCAGACGTGCGCTCGGTGGGCGAGGTGTTCATGCACGTCGCGAGCGAGTTCTACGTCTACGCACCGCTCGCGTACGGCGCGGCACGGTCACCGGTCATTCCGCGCGGTCAGGAGTCGTTCAAGAAGTTCGAGTCGACGTCGACGAAGCCCGATGTCCTGAAGCACCTCGAGGAAGGCTTCGCGTACGCGACGCAGCAGATCAACGGCATCGACGCCGAGCAGTTGACGGGCTCACGCAAGCTGTTCGGGGGCGATCACACGATCGTCGAGACGTCGTTTGCGATGACGGACGATCTGCACGAGCATCTCGGGCAGTTGATTGCGTATGCGCGGATGAATGGCGTGGTGCCACCGTGGAGTAAGTAAGGCGGTTGCCCGCGACCTGCGCCGTGTCCGCTCGCTCACGTGAGCCGTCCACGAGTCGCGGTCATCTGTCCGGGAGTCCGTGCCATCCGACCACGAGTCGCGGTCCTCTGTCCGGGAGTTCGTGCCATCCGACCACGAGTCGCGGTCCTCTGTCCGGGAGTCCGTGCCATCCGACCTCGACTCGATGTCTCCGATCCAGTCATCGCGGCGCGCTGCCGCTCACACCGCCCCCACCGCCGCCGCTGCCGTGGCCCTGGAAAGCCATGTGCGCGGCGACCAGGCCCACGCTCACGATGCCGCTGAACAGCGCCGTGCGTGACGGTGAGAAGCGGCGCGTGCCGGCATCGACGATCAGCGCGTGTGATACGAGGACCCGCTCGCCGTTCCACGTCGTCTCGTCACCGTCGCGGCGCCTGACGCCGGTGAGCGCCACGACATAGCTACTCGCCGAGTCGGCAAGCACGCGTCCGGTGATCGATTCCGCAGCGGGACCAATCTGCGACGCCAATACGACTGCGCCCGAGTCGCTGAGCCAGAGCTGCGCCGAGTTGCCGACCATCGAGGTGCCGCGTGGTGGGGAGAAATATCCGTAGCACCCGCACAGCGCAACGACGCTCGCGGCAGACATCGCCGCGAGTCGTCGTGCATGACGAGCGCGCATCACTGACATGAGGCCGGGTCGTTGTCGTTGCGACGAGTCGTGATGTTGTCGTTCTCCGTCGCTGGTTGGGGATCGGTCTGCACCAGAGTCTGTCCGTACAGGAAGCGGCCCGGGATCACGGCCTTGCCGACGGCCGGCGTCAGTGCCGGCAGACACGTGCGCTTGTAGTCGTTCCAGGCCTCGGGATTCTGGAATAGGGCGATGTACTTCTCCGTCATGATGTCATTGAGCGTCGGCGCGGCGATCGGGGCTTTGTTCCAGCGCGCGCGAACCGCGTTGAGCGCCGTTGCCGCCGTCGTCGGATCACCCGTCTCTAGGGCTGCCTCGGCGATGATGAGCTGAGTCTCATCATAGGTGATGATTGGCTGACGGAACTGCGGATCGTTCTGACGATTGCCGCGGAGCAGCGAGACCGTCTTCAGATCCGTTGTGCCGACGGTGACGTCGTAGCCGATATATCCGCCGTTAGCCGACTGCGCAAAGTAGTCGGCGAGCCGTGGATCATTCTGCGCCTTCATGATGTTCACCAAGCGCGCACCGGCGACGAGATCCTGGCCGAAGCCAGATGTGGTTTGGAACTGATTCCAGACATTGCGCTCGGCGTTGGCCGCCGAGTGCTGCGTCAACCAATCGTTGGCGGGTGCGCTGATGCCGAGCCGTGCTTCCGCGAGTGCTTTCGCATACTCACCGTTGCCGAGCTTTTCGACCCGGTGCACGTAGACGCGCGCTTTGAGCGTATGTGCGGCCTGGATCCATGGCGTCTTGTCACCGCCGTAGACGAGATCGACCGAGCCCGGCCCGTCGCCGGCGCCGTTGAGATCGGAGATGGCGTTGTCGAGGAGCGTGAGCAAGTCGTCGTAGATCTGCATCTGTGGATCGAAGGCCGCCTGCGTTTTGTCGGTGATGGCCTCACGATAGGGAATGTCGCCCCACGAGTCGGCGGTGAGCATCATGACCATTGCCTCGTGCACTTCGGCGATACCCTTGTACAATTTGTCACCGGCGGCATCAGCACTCGCCTCGACGTTGCGAATGCCGACGAGACCACCGCCGACGTAAACGCCGGCGAGCGTGAAGTCGAGCGATCCGTGAGTAATTCCATATTCGCCTTCGGTCTGAACGAAGCGGCTGTTGACGCCCGCGCAC
Source organism: Gemmatimonadaceae bacterium (assembly GCA_036496605.1). Lineage (NCBI taxonomy): Bacteria > Pseudomonadati > Gemmatimonadota > Gemmatimonadia > Gemmatimonadales > Gemmatimonadaceae > Gemmatimonadaceae bacterium. The sequence goes on from DASXKV010000022.1 coordinate 105,228, forward strand.
TGCTGCATCCACATGCAGACGAGCATCGGCACGTAGCCTTCCTCGTAGCCGAATGTGTTCGCCTGCACACCGACGAAAAGCTGGTTGCGCGACGCGACGGTCGGGTTGTTCGGATCCGACGTCGCTTTGGGAGAGTCGAGAAAGCTGCACGCGCCGGTGGAGGCGACGAGCAGCGTCGCCGCGATGGTGCGAATGAGTCTCATGTCCGTACCCTCGCGTCAGCGGTTGAGTCCAACGGTGAACACGAACGAACGTGTGAGCGGCAGATTGAAGTAGTCGATGCCGCCGAAGCTGCGCGCTGTGGCGCCGCCGAGGTTCGTCTCGGGATCGAGGCCCTTGTACTTCGTCCAGGTCTTGAGATTGCGCCCGGACACGCGCACGTCGAGACTCGTTAGGCCGAGTGATCGTGCGACCCATGGACCGTCGAAGGTGTAGGCGACGGAGAGCTCGCGGAGCTTGACGTAGCCGCCGTTCTCGACGCAAGGCTCGTCCATGTTCGTGAATGGGCACGCGGCGAGTCCACTCGTGCGATACCAGTTCTCGCCGATGGGAATCTTGACGTTCGCGCCCGGCCCGACGACTGCACCCGGATAGAAGTTTGCTTCGCCGAATGCGTGCAGATTCCCCGTGCAGTCCGAGTTGTGCGGGCCGGCGCATGTCGCGCGGTTTGCCGTCTCGATGTCGGTGCCATAGGAGAGCAGGGCGCCCCGCGTACCGTTGATGACGTCACCGCCATGCTTGATGTCGAGCAGTCCCGAGAGCTCGAGCTTCTTATAGCGGAAACTGCTATGGAGATTTCCTGTCCACTGTGGATTCGGATCGCCGATGACGCGATCTCGCGTGTCGGCGCATGGCATGTCGGGTTCGGTATTCGGACAGTGCGTGCCGTCATCTATGTAAAGGGCGCCCTTCGGCGCGCCGGCACACGCCTGCGCCAGGTTGAGATTCGGGTAGTCGGCGTAATTCGAGAGCCCGCAGCGGATCCAGCCGAGGCCGCGCATGACGCCTAACGGCTGACCGACCATCGCGACGTTCTCGGTGTGGCCGGAGAAGTTGTCGATCGGGAGAAACTCTGCCCCGGCGATCGAGACCGCGAGCGAGCTATTGCGCGCCCAGCCCATGCCAACATCCCAGCTATACGTCGGGCGAGTAATGGGTCGTAAATTGAGCGACAGCTCGGTGCCGGAATTTCTAAAGACGCCGGCGTTCTTGGCTTCGGAGGAGAAGCCGGTCGACGGCGGCGTCGGCGTGATGAGAATGACGTCGGACGTTTGCGCGCGATACCACGTCGCGCTGAGATCTGCCTTCTCGCCCCAGAATCCGATGTCGAAGCCACCCTCGAATTCTCTTGTGCGCTCGGGCTTGAGCGAGCTCGCTGGCTTGGTGACGGTGGGAACGAGGCCGCCATTCCCACTCTGCGTCGGTGTGAGGCCGGTGCCCTGCGAGATCGTGCCGGTGAGTGCGGTGCCGCTGAACGTCTGCGAGGTGAGATACGGTTGCGGCTCCTGTCCGGCTTCCCCGTAGGAGAAGCGTGCCTTGCCGAAGCTGAGGAATGGAACACTGCGCAGCTGTGTGAACGTCCACGCGGCGCTCGCTTTCGGGAACCAACTCCGCTGATTGGAAGAGCCGAAGGTCGTCGAACCATCTTTGCGAAGCGCGGCGGTGAGATAGAGCTGCTCGAAAAGATCGAAGGTCTCCTGGCCGAAGTACGACTCGTTATGAATCTCGTACTGGTAGTCCGAGGCTGGATCGCGCGCGAGCGTGTTGAGAATGCTGAACGGTTGGGGAGCAACGAGCCCGCGCCCGACGTCGGAGAAGGTTCGGAAGTTTCGCGAATTGAGATTCTGCCCGACGGTGAAAGTGCCAGCCAGGCGCGGGCTCAGATGCCAGGAGGCTGTTCCGGTGAGGTTGTGGTCGATCTGGTAATCGATGAGGCGCCCTTCCGTAATGCGACCACCCAAAGCCGCGCCGGTGCAATCGATTGGACAGCCCTCGAGCCTCGCGTCGTTGGTGACGTCGGCGCCTAACGTGTAATCGAACTTGAGCCAGTCCGTGGCGACGTAGGCCGCATTGAAGTCGCCGAGCGATCGATTGGCCTGGTCGTCGTTGACTTCCTGGTAAAGCGTGAAGAATGGATTGCTGAAGATGCGATCCTCACCCGCGGTCGAGAGGTTGGCGTCGGGCACCATGTAGCTCCGGTGAAATCCGGTCACCGGATCGAGAAATGGCTTGTTGTTGAACTCGGGTGGCGTGCGGAAAAGGCCGAGCAGGAGACCATTGGTGTTGTTGCCACGCTGGGTGAAGTTCCCGCGCGTGTCGGCGTACGAGAAATTGCCGCCAACCGTCAGACCGTCGGTGAGGCGGTGTGACGCATTGAGCCGGAACGTTGCGCGATTGAAGTAGCTGTTCGGTCCTACAAAGACACCCTCGTTGTGGTTGTAGTCGCCGCTGAGATAGAAGGTCGTGCGGTCGGTGCCGCCGCTGACCGACACGACATCGTCCAGAATGTGACCGGTATCGAAGGCCTCGCTCGCGTGATCGAACGTCGGGACTCCGGTGAGGGGCGCGCCCCAACTACGCGTCACCAGCTGCGAGGTGCCGAAGAGTCCCTGTCCGTATTGCCGCTGCAATGGCCACTTCTTCGTGACCTGGTCGGCCGACGCGGAGCTGCGGAACGAGTACTTGGTGGCACCCGAGTGGCCCCTCTTTGTCGTGATGAGAATGACGCCATTCGCCGCGCGCGAACCATAAATGGCGGCCGCCGACGCGCCCTTCAGGATCTCGACATTCTCGATGTCGTCGGGGTTGAGCGAAATGAGCGAGTTCGGCGTCGACGTGCCCTCGAGCTCACCACCGTTCACCTGGCCCGGGAGGTTGACACCGGCGACGTCGATCGGGTTGAAGTTCGTCGTCGAGAAGCTCGTGTTGTTCATCGGCACGCCGTCGATGATGAACAGCGGCTGGCTCGAGCCGTTGATCGTGCGGAGACCGCGAATTTGAATGGCCGATCCGGCGCCCGGATCGCCCGAGCTCTGCGCGACCTGCACGTTAGGCGCCTTGCCGGCCAGTGCCTGGACGACGTTCGACTCGTTCGACTTGATGATGAGATCTGGCGAGACAGAGTTGCGAACGTTGCCGAGCTTCTCGACCTCCGTGGACGTGCCCGCGCCGGTGATGACCACTTCACCAAGCTGCAATGGATTCGCGTCGAGATCGAAGTCCTGAACGAGCTCACTGCCGCTGAGCGTAACGCGCGCCGTCTTCGGCTTGTAGCCAACTCGGCGGGCGGAGAGCGTCACCGTTTGTCCCGCGACTCTCGCGGCGGGAACGCGCAGCGAATAGCTGCCGTCGTCTCGGGTCACGGCGCCGAGGCCGAGCTCCGCGAGGGACACGGTCACGTTCCCGAGCGTGGCGCCATGTTCCGCGGTGACGTGCCCCGTGATGGTCAGCGGCGCTTGCGCGGCGGCCATCGCGGGGAGCAGCGCGACCGCAACCGAGCCAAGTAGTCGTCGCAACGATGTCATGCGTCGTCCTCCGAGTGCGTACGTGGTGAGCAAACGCGAAACCGGCGGTCCCAGCCACCGGCGAACGCGCGGCGAAGCTACAGACGGGAGATGGCTCGGCTAGTCGAAAGTGACGAATGGCGAGAGGCCGGTGGTGAACGGACCGAACGACGTGCCTGGTTCAGCGTGGTTCACGAATGCGAAACCATTCATGACAACGTCACTTGAGCCATTTCGGTCACTCCGCATAACGAGTGACGAAGGGCCGAGCTGGCGTCGTGAGGCTGCAAGCGCCAGCCGTGCTTCGCGAGATGGCTGGGAAACGCGGTGAGAAACCGGCCGATCTCGTCCGCGACCCACGCCAAACGAGTGGTGAGGCGAGCGCCATCGACACGAAGGGGTCGGCTCTCAAAATTCGGCGCAGCCTGCGTTCAGGCCGTTTCAGCGCTTCGCGGCGAACGATTGTCGGGGACACGACGGTACGCTTCGCCCCGCCACGTCGCGGTCCATCACAAGTCGCTGTAGTGAATTGCCAGTGAAGCGTCAGTCTATGGGATGATTCCTCGATCGCTGCGCGCGACGGTCGGCGCGGCGCTGGTCGGTGCTGCCGCAGCCGTTCTGCCGGCGCAATCGGTCACCGGTATTCCGGCGGTCGATTCGGCGAGTGTGGCGCGCACTGCCTGGCAGCACGCCGTGTTGGCGGTGAACGCAAAGGACACCGCCGCGGCGCGTCGTGAGGTGAACCGCGCGGCGACGGCGTGGCCCGTGCAACCGGCGTACGTCTGGGCACGAGCCGTGATCGCGCAGCTCGCGGGGGATACCTCGAGCGTGCGCGACGCGCTTGCCGCCTATGCCGATCTCGGGCTCGGCAAAGATCTGCGCGCCGATTCGCGCTTTGCGGGCTACGCGTCCCGCGCCGACTTCGCTGGCGTCGTCGCGCGGCACGACAGCAATCGCGCACCACTCGCGCGGAGCCGCGTCGTCGCGACGCTCGCCGATTCGACCTTCTGGCCCGAAGGGATGGATTACGATCCAGGTACTCGGCGCTATTACATCGCCAGCGTTAGGCACCGGACGATCGCGGAGGTGAGTGACGGCGGCGTCATGCGCGAGCTCTGGCCCCGTGAGCAACCGAGCTTCGGCGCCGTCCTCGGCGTTCGCGTAGATGCCAGGCGCCACGTGCTCTGGGCGACGCTCGCGGGCATTCCGCAGATGCAGGGTTTTCGGCGCGGCGACTCGAGCATTGCCGCGCTGGTACGCGTCCGGATCGCGGACGGCAGGATCGAGAGGCGTTGGAATTTGCCGCCGGCACCGCTCGGGCATGTACTCGGCGACCTCGCGATTGGGCCGTTAGGCGACGTGTTCGTGACGGACTCGAACGACCCGGTGCTCTATCGCCTCAGGCCTGGGGCGGACTCGCTCGAGAGGATCGCGAGTCCCCTGTTTCATTCGCTGCAGGGTATCGCGCCGCTGCCTAACGGTACTCTGCTTTACGTAGCGGACTACTCACACGGTTTGTTACGCGTCGATCTCGAGACGGGCCAGATCACGCGTCTGGACGACGCGCCTGGCTCGACGTCCGTCGGGTGCGACGGCATCGCGTGGGATGGCAAAGCGATCATCGCGGTACAGAACGGCGTCGTGCCGGCGCGCGTGATGCGCTTTGTCGTGGATGACGCACATCGTCGCATTGCGCGCGCCGAGGTGCTCGATCGGAATGTCGCGATCGCGGACGAGCCGACGATCGGGGCGATTGTCGGCAAGGAGTTCGTCTATGTCGCGAACAGCCAATGGGAGAAGTACACGGAGGAGGGAGTACGGCTGCCGGAACGAGCACTCACGAGTCCAGTATTGCTCGCGGTGCCGTTAAGCCCTTAGGGCCTGCTCAGTGTGCCAGTACAAAAGTAAGGGTTCATGACAGAATTCCGGGAAGGGTTGAGGTCAGCAGGGTCGCTGAAACCACTGACACGGCCCGGAAACCGCTGACGGGCTCCGTGTGCAGCGACAGCTCCGCAACCCGTGATATTTGAATTTGTGAATGCGTCGGGAGGTGTCACTGACCGTCGAAAACTTCCCGAGGCCATCAAAACAAGACCATCTGCTACTTGGTGCATGGAGCCGTCGCAGCTGAGGAGCGAGTCAGAGGTCCCAGCGCCTTGTCAGCGGTTCTATGAGAGCGATTGTCAAGGGCGGACTTCGTCCGTGCGGATTGCGTGGGCGTTTTTTCCCGTGCAATCAGCCCTGATGGTTGCTTGGCGGACGAGATCGTCCGCTGCGATTGAGCTCGCAGTGCACTCTTCTTCTG